>CAJUFW010000159.1:0-5912 GCA_910585655.1 uncultured Lachnospiraceae bacterium | reverse complement strand
CAGACGTGTGCTCTTCCGATCTCATTAGAAAGCATAATACCGTCCGGCTTCCCAGCCAGCACTTCCTCCGCCGGAGTAAAAGCCGGATAGATGCTCACCTCGCACCTCCGGCGCATCAACGAATCCGCGATGTTTGCCTTTGCTCCGAAATCCATTAGGGCTACACGGTATGGCGTCTGACCGCCTAGTGCCTGACTGCCCGCCGTCAAACTGTCTGGTGCCTGACTGTCCGTCGTCAAACCGTTTCCACCCCTGACGGCTGTCTGCTGCGGCATCAACTCATGCAATAAATACTGTGGTTTATATTTCTCATCTGTTCTCTTTGCCTCTTCCGGTCGGCAGATTTTTTTCTCTTGACAGGTAACGCGATCTACTACTCCGGTTACTTTATATTCTTTTAATCTTGGCAGAATCTCTTCCAAATTATAATTCTCATTTGTCGTGACCATTCCATTCATCGTACCCTTTTCCCTGAGAATTTTGGTCAGCGCTCTCGTATCTACTCCTGCAATCCCCGGAATATCCCGTTCCTTTAAAAAAGCTTCCAGCGTATTTTCACTACGAAAATTCTGCGGAAGTCTTGCAAGCTCTCTTATGATATAAGCATCCGGCCATGCGTCGGCTGATTCCATATCTGCATAGCAGACACCATAGTTGCCGATCAGAGGATAGGTCATCGCAACCGCCTGTCCTGCATAGCTTGGATCGGTCAGAACCTCTAAATAACCTGTCATAGAAGTATTAAATACGATCTCGCTGATAACCTCCCTTCTGGCTCCTATTGCCGTTCCTCTAAAAACATTCCCATCCTCCAAAATCAAAAACGCTTTCATCCACCGTACCTGTCCTTTCCTAAAAATGGGCAAAAAAAATTTATTGCCAAGCTGACTTGTCCCTAAATTATAAGAATTCTACCATAGTTCCTACCAGGACGCAAGCAAAATTTTCGGATATATTTTATGTAAGAACAAAATTTCTTTCTTTTGCATATCCTGACAGTAACCTGATGTTTTATGAGAGGCACCACTATGGCATGTTCTTATCTTTATCCAACACAGTTAGATACCCAGTCTACCGGCGAACTGGAAGTAACGCTTACTACCCAGGCGGGGCTGCGCCCTATCCCAAACGCTACCGTACAAATCAGCACCGTAGATGACCCGACCCATATCATTGAGGAACTTCATACCGACGAAGGCGGCAACACACCTGTCATCGACCTGCCTACCCCTCCGGCAGAATACAGCAGCGAGCCAGACGGTCCACAGCCTTATTCTGAATATAACATTTATATCACGGCTCCGGGCTTCCGCTCTGTCCTAGTCTCCGGCGCCGAGGTCTATCCTTCCATCATGTCGCTTCAAAACAAGGCAATGGAAGCCCTGCCGCCGGGCGAAGAGGCAGAAACACAGCGTTTTGTAATTCCGCCGAATACCCTCTTTGGAGACTATCCGCCAAAAATCGCCGAAGCGGAAGTCAAACCGATGGAAGAAAGCGGCGAAATTGTTTTAAGCCGGGTCGTCATTCCGGAATATATTGTCGTCCATGACGGACCCCCTACCGACAATTCCGCGACCAATTATTATGTCCGCTATGCCGACTACATCAAAAACGTCGCTTCCAGCGAAATCTACGCAACCTGGCCGGAATCTACGATTTATGCCAACATTCTGGCAATTATGTCCTTTACCCTCAACCGGGTCTATACAGAATGGTATCGAAACAAAGGCTATGATTTTACGATTACATCCTCAACTGCCTTTGATCACAAATGGATTCCAGGACGGAATATCTTTGAAAATATTTCGTTTCTGGTGGACTCGATTTTCAATAATTATCTTTCCCGCCCCGGAGTGAGACAACCGATTCTGACGCAGTATTGTGACGGGAAGAGAGTTACTTGCCCGAATTGGATGACCCAATAGTAAAAACATATGTAGTTTTTTCTTCCTATTATAGTGTTTATAAAATAAGAAATATGATACAGGATAAAAAGATTTTTTCATCGGATATTGCAAACGAAAACCACATATGCTATAATGGGCTTACAGAAAAAGGAGGGCATCTGCGACAACAGATACCCTCCGGGTACACCGATAGACGGTTTGCCCGATTAGGTTTTAGCTATGGAAATAGCCGTATCCTTTGGGCTGGGGCGGCTATTTCTGCGTCTAAGTATCTAAAATATTCCCTATGTTTTCTTTTTCTTAGATGGACATACCTCATGCTCCGGATCATACCACAAAACATGGAAATGCTCGTCTTCACGTATTCCTATCACACGTAGTTTATTCTGTAAAGCAAATGAGAATATGGCATCTGAATATTCATCCAGCTCCATTGCCCTAAATCTATCAGCAGCTTCCTTTGACAAAGATTCAACAGAGAGAAAATGATGTTTTGACTTCCCTTCGTCATGTGTCTGCCTTCCTATTTCTTGCCAAGTCATATTGCTATAAGCAATCATTTTTTCCATAACCTCACAATGCTTAAAATCCCTTCTATGGAGATCGAAAGCAAATTTCCCAGACCGATCTATCCTGTCAAACCGCCAAATTATTTTTTCCCCTGCCGTGCTTTTCCCAGGCTCACGTACTGTCCGCTTGACGCTTGATACGATACTTTTTCTATTTGTTTTCTTTGCCATCCCTATAAACTCCCGTAATATTCCCCCATGCTTTCTTTCTTAATAACAGTTCTACATTTTGCACCTTCTGGTAAACCATCCCTTGCTTCTTCCCATGGAGCTTCTTTATGTGTCAACTCCCTTAAATCATATGGCTCCATATCCCCATAGTCGCAAAGCACTACATTTATGGAATCCACCTCATCTTCTGACAGAGAAGTAATATCCCCTTTTGTAAGATCTCCTACACATATAGAAAACTTCCCTTGATGTTCGTAAAAAAGTTCTGGACATACCGGGCCGTTTGCCCACGCCTCAAAGTCTTCCTCAAATATAGGCCTGCCTGTCCATGCAAGATGCCATGCCTGGGCATAATAGCACAATTTCTGCAGCTTCCATGTGCTAAGTTCCCCCTTTTTTTGAAGGATATATTTTGCAACATCAAATACATCTGCCATAAGTTCTACCTCCACAATACTTTTCTTACTAAACTTAAAGGAAATCCAGACGGAAGGATAACCTCCCGCCTCTTCCTTTCTTAAAAAGAAAAGGACACTCCAACTGGTAAAAGTGTCCCGTTAGACATCAGTTACCCTTTACAGGCTCAGGCCCTGGGCCAATCCAGATCCTGAAGGCCCTTTTACCATAAGTCTTGGCATAAATCTTAGTGCCATCCTTTAAGGTAATGCTTGCACGTAAAATATACATGACGCATCGCCTCCTTCCGCAAAATTCCACTTGCAGAAGTGATACCACTGTGTTATAATCAAATTGTGAATGAGATTATACCAGTTGAACAGTGATAACACTTTCAACAAGAGACCAGGTGCCTAGGCACTTGGTTTTCTTTTATATCCAAGGCTCTTTTGAGCCACAGATAGCTGATACTCTGCTGCGCTTTTTGACACAACACATTTTTCCATAATTTCTTCTACTGACATACCAACAATCAATTCCGCTGGCATAAGCAACTCCCCTCCAAAGGCATTCGACTGCCATTCTGGAGAACGGTAAGTTTCGATTTCTACACCTGGAGTAACTCTAGCATAACTGATATTTTCCTTCCCATGTTGTAAAAGATGAAATAACTCATGTGCCATTGTAAAACGATCTCTTCCACTCCCATTATCAGCCCTTTCATATACATCTTCACGTATATGTATCTCATTCCTGTCTGGATAAGTAAGGCCATGACACTCCCCAAGTGTCTCCTTATCATCAATAACAAGGGAAAATTCCGGATCGAACTTTGGCAAATCAATGTCCAAGAAATGAACGATATCAAAAAATGGTTCATTTTCCCGTCCAACTAAAATCCTAACTGCCCTGGCACAATCCCGAATATCTTTCCGCGACAATGGTGCTGCAATACATTCTGTCATTCTTTACTACTCCTCTCGCCAAAAAATTTTTGTAGATTCCTTACATCTTCTTCACTCAATTCTTTAAATTTTCTGGCAAATGAATATGCTAAATTTCGTTGGCCAACGGATGCTGTACCTATATTTAATGTAATCTCTGGTTTTCCATCATACGCCAATTTTTCTAGCCTGCATATTTCATTTTCATCCAACTGGTACTCATCTGCAATTATCTCAATCCAACTATCTGGGATATTTCTATTCCCATTTTCAACAGCTGATAGATATGCAGTTGTAACCCCTAATTTCCCGGCCATATCTTTCAGTTTTTCATCCCGGTCAAGACGTAAATGTCTTAATTCCTTCCCAAACTGAGTTAGCATATCATTCACCTCTCTGTTTATCTATTCATCCTGCATATGCTATTATATCTCAAGCAGTTATATTTATCAACAACTTGTTTATTTTTTTCACAAAAAATTTTCCTCGCAAATATTATAAAAACACTCAGCGCTTAACCTTTATCACTTTTATACAACAAATAAGACGGCAGGATAACCCTGCCGCCCCTTTTTGCGCTACGCCAGCAACTTAATACAGTTTATACTTACCTTTTTTCCTGTGCAATTCTTCCCTGTCTGTCTCATCCAGAAAGATTTTACAGCCTTAACCGTCTGCGTATCCCATACCCCAGTAGCCACTACATCCTCCCCAGCCAGCCGAAGCTTCACCTGCAGCCAAATCACCTGGCTCCTGGTTGCGTTTCCCTGCTTGATGGCAGCCTTTGGTTTTTTGGACAAATAATCCCAAATCCCAAGCGCCGTTTCATGACCACACTCTTTCCAGAAGTTTCGGCTTCCCATCAGATAGGCCTCCTCCAGGTTCGTCATAAACGCATATTCACACAGGACACTCGCCTCTGTCCCTAACAACCTAGTATTGCACATCGCCAAATCAGCAGAGCGCACGCCCCGATCTTTTTGCTTTGTCCCTCGAATCAAACGTGCTTGTATCTTTTTTGCCAGTTGTTCCGACTGCCCTCTATCCTTTGCGTTCTGGTACATATAAGTCTCCACGCCTTGTCCGCTGTGAAAACTTTTGCCGTCCCCCGCTGCGTTAAAATGACAGGATACAGACAGCAAACATCCCGCCGCCTTGATCGTCGCCTGACGCTTCGATAGCGGCGTATCCTCATCATCTTTACTGTTTTTATCATTCCAGCCAGTCTTTACCACCTGAAATCCATATTTCTTGAGATAATAAGCCGTATAATAAGCAACTCCAACATTCGCCTGGTGTTCGCGAATTGCTTCGCCCTTTTTTACATCTATTACGCCATCCGCTTCAAAATCAATGTTTTTCGGCATGGGCGGTGTGCGCTTCCCCGGCGTATTGCTGCCATGACCGGCGTCTACTGCAATTTTGATTGCTCCCATCTGGATACACCTCCTGTTCTTTTTTGGGAGAGGATTCGCTCCTTCGCCAATCCCCTTCCTATACGATATGCCATCTCTCTCACTCTGGGAACTTTAACTCTGGCAATTTCGTCCCTACAGATGTTAGTAGGGACAACACTCCAGCCAGCGCCGAAGCACTGCCTACCATCACCCACTGTACATCCCCCAATATAGCTGCCGTACCTATGGTGGCGATAGCAGTCTGCGCCATCGTCCTTACTGCTCGGTTGCCGGCTGCCTTGAGCCACTGCTTTGTTCTCTTACTCATCCTGGACCCCCTTCCTTTCTCTTTCCCGTCTGTTCTTTCTTATATCCCAATTCCCAGACGAAGTAACAGGTAGCTAGCCACCGCCCCTACTAACGTAGTAAGCGCATGACTGACTACCTGTCTCCACTTTTCTCCATCCCGACCCTCTAACTTCTCCAGTCGCTTCCCTTGCTGCTTCTGCTCCTGTGCCATCCCTTCCA
>CAJUFW010000158.1 GCA_910585655.1 uncultured Lachnospiraceae bacterium | reverse complement strand
CGCCGCAGGCGGAGAATCCTGCAAAGCAGGATTCTTATTCATATGATAGGAAAGTTTTACTATTAGGAAAGGAGTTTATTTATGAAGGAAACGAAACGAACGATTGCTGTAATATTTGGAGGATGTTCACCAGAGTACGGTGTTTCGCTGGAATCTGCGTATGCGGTTATTAAAAATATGGATCAGGAACATTACCGACCTGTTCCGGTAGGGATTTCCAGGACGGGAAGCTGGTTTTATTTTACCGGGTCGACAGAAAAAATCAAGGCAGATACTTGGTATAACGAGGAAGATTGTATCCCGGCGCTGCTTTCTCCAAACAGAGGGGCAAAAAGGCTGTTGCTTTTACAAGGAGAGCCTGCCTTTCTTTCTGTTGACGCCGTTTTTCCGGTGCTACATGGCAAAAACGGTGAGGATGGTACGGTGCAAGGGTTGATTGAACTGGCGGATTTGCCGTTGATTGGCTGTGGAGTATTGGCGTCGGCTCTTTGTATGGATAAAGATCGGGCGCATAAGATGGTACGGGCGGCAGGGATACAGACGCCGAAGGGTTTGGTATTGGAAAAGACCTGTCTAAAGAAACCAGAAAGCAGTAAACACCTTGAATGCTTGATAGAGGAGATCGGATATCCGCTCTATGTCAAGCCGGTGAAAGCGGGTTCGTCCTTTGGGGTGACAAAGGTATGGGAATCGGACAAGCTAAAGGAAGCAATAGCACAAGCCTTTGCCTATGACAGTCAAATAATCGTAGAGGAACATATAGAGGGGTTTGAAGTAGGTTGCGCAGTTCTGGGAAAAGAGGAGCTAATTGTCGGAGAGATAGATGAGATCGAGCTTGAGAAAGGATTTTTTGATTTTACAGAAAAGTATACGTTACAGACCTCGGCTATCCATGTACCAGCCAGAATCAGCCATAAAAAGGCAGAAGAACTAAAAGAGACAGCCAAGCAGATTTATCGCGTGCTGGGTTGTTCTGGCTTTGCCAGAGTGGATATGTTTTTAACGCCTGCCGGAGATATTGTTTTTAATGAGGTCAATACGATTCCTGGTTTTACCGAACATAGCCGTTATCCAGGGATGATGAAGGCTGCAGGATATGACTTTAGAGAACTATTGGAAATGCTTTGCAGACAGGCAATTTAGAATTTAGCCGAATAAGTACCGAATAGAACATAGAAAGGAAAGATAGGATGGTAAAACAAGGCTATGGAGGGCTGGATCGGTTCCGGTTGGTGGCGGCGATACTGGTTATAACCATTCATACATCGCCCCTCTGGTCGGTTTGGGAAGACGGAGATTTTTTTCTGACAAGTGTGCTGGCACGGATTGGTGTTCCGTTTTTCTGGATGGTAACAGGGCAGTTTGTACTGGGAGGCGGTTTAGAGGAACGGGATCGTACCGGAAAAATCAAACGCTTTCTTAGAAACAATCTTTTTTTATATGCGGTTGCGATTTTACTGTATCTTCCGATTGGCATTTATGCAGGGCATTATCAAAACCTGCATATAGGAACGGCGCTACGGATGTTGGTATTTGACGGAACTTTTTATCATCTGTGGTATTTTCCGGCTTCTATCTTGGGGGTTCTACTGGTGGAGGGATTATATCGCCGGTTTGGGCTACGGAATGTGGCGATTGTTTCTGTCGTACTGTATGTTTTAGGACTGCTAGGGGACAGCTATTACGGGCTGATCCAGAAGCTGCCTGTCTTATCTACGGTATATGAATGGTTGTTTCAGATATGCTCGTATACAAGAAACGGGCTGTTCTTTGCTCCGTTGTTTTTGGTAATGGGAGCTTGGAGTAAAGAGCAGAGGAAGCCGGCTTCGGGGATTGGGCTGGTGACAGCTTTTGTCTGTATGACAATAGAAGCCTTTTTATTGCGGTATTTTCAGCTTCCGAGACATGACAGTATGTATGTCTTCCTGCCTGTTGTGATGTGGTTTCTTTACCTGCTGTTATTAAGGCAGGGGGGAAGCTCTTCCCGGTATGTAAGAAAGATTGCCGCCTGGATTTATATTCTGCATCCTGCGGTACTGGTGGCGGTACGTGGAATAGCGAAGGCAACGAAAACAACTGCTTTTTTGGTAGAAAACAGTATTCTGCATTTCCTGGCGGTAGCATTGCTTTCTGCTTTGGCTGCCCTGTTGGTTACGGCAGGAACAGCGCTGGCACGGGATTTTTATAAAGAACAACGCTATGTATGCGGCAGAGCCTGGATTGAATTGGATCGTGCAGCTCTTCGCCGCAACGTGGAGTTTTTATCTTCGAGACTGCCAAAGGAGTGCGAACTGATGCCTGCCGTAAAAGCAGAGGCGTATGGGCATGGTGCTGTTTTGATGGCAAAAGAGCTGGCTCGCTTAGGTGTCCAGGCATTTTGTGTGGCAACCGCAGAGGAAGGAGCAAATTTACGCCGTCATGGTATCAAAGGAGAAATTTTGGTTTTGGGTTATACGCATCCACGACAGTTTCCGCTTTTAGTCCGCTGGCATTTGACGCAGACCGTTGTAGACTATGCGTATGCCGGACAGTTAAATCGCTATGGGAGAGGGATTTCGGTTCATATCGGCGTAGATACCGGGATGCACCGTCTGGGAGAACGAAGCGAAAACAAAGGATTGATTTGTCAGATGTTCGAGATGAAAAATTTGAGGATAAAGGGGCTATTTACCCATTTGTGTGCAGACGATACGATGGGGGAGCAGGAACAGGCATTTACCAGAAAGCAGGTAGAAGCGTTTGGACAGGTAGTATCGGCGTTAAAGGAACGCGGAATCGCTTGCCCGAAAGTTCATATGCAGGCAAGTTATGGTCTCCTGCATTATCCGGAGTTAGGAGGGGATTATGCAAGGATTGGAATTGCTCTGTATGGGGTACTAAGCAGCAAGGAGGATACGGAAATATGGAAGGAGAAGCTTTCTCCGGTGCTGTCGCTTTGGACGAGGGTGGCAACGGTAAAGGAGCTAAAACCAGGGGAGACGGCAGGCTATGGGCTGCAGTTTGTAGCAGAAAAGCCGACCAAACTTGCAGTTCTGACGATCGGCTATGCGGACGGGCTTCCAAGAAGCCTGGGAAATGGAGTAGGGAGCGTACTAATCCGCGGGCAGAGGGCTCCGATTGTTGGGCTTATCTGTATGGATCAAACGTTGGTTGATGTCAGCGGGATAACAGGGGTAAGACCAAAGGATACGGCGGTCTTGATTGGCAGATCCGGAGAAAACGAGATTCTGGCAAGTGACTTGGCAAAACAGACAGGGACGATAACCAACGAGATTTTAAGCCGGCTGGGAGCAAGGCTGGAGCGGATAGTGGTAGAACCGAACATTGATTTATCAGAAAAAGCATAGTATAATCGGCTTCATAGGTAGAGCGGAATTTTTTTTCGTCGTAGGAACGCAATACGGCAATCCGTTATTTATCAAGAGGAGGAAGCGAAGCAGATGAAACGCTATGTAGATATGAAGGAAATATCCGACGGTCGGTTTTATGGTCTAAACGATATGGTAAAGGCAGATTGCCGGGATTGTGCGGGCTGTTCGGCGTGCTGCCGTGGGATGGGAAGCTCGATTGTCTTAGATCCGTATGATATATACCGGCTTTCCGGTGGGTTGGGGGTGTCGATGGAAGCATTGCTTGTGGAAAAGCTGGAGTTACATGTAGTAGAGGGGATCATTCTGCCCAATCTGAACATGCAGGAAAGAGAGCAGGGGAAAGAGGTATGCGGGTTTTTAAACGAGGAGGGGCGCTGCAGCATCCATCCGTATCGTCCCGGGATCTGCCGTATATTCCCGTTGGGGCGTTACTATGAAAATGGAAGCTTCCAGTATTTTTTGCAGACACAGGAATGCAGACATCAAAACAGAGGCAAAGTTAAGGTGTGGAAATGGATAGATACGCCGGAGGCGAAACGTTATGATACTTATATTTCAGACTGGCATTTTTATGTAAAGGAATTGCAGGAACAAAGCATGGCAGAGAGGACAGAGGAAGCAGAAGAATTAAAAAAAAGAAGAAATCTGGTGTTTTTAGAGCGTTTTTTTCTGCGCCCTTATGAACTGGAACGAGATTTTTACGAACAGTTTTATGAAAGGCTGGAAGAGGGGAGGAAGGAACTTGCAGACTGAGAAACGGTGTGGGCTGTGTCCAAGGGAATGCAAGGTTGATCGGACGCAGGGAGAACGCGGCTATTGCGGGCAGACGGCAGAGCTTTATGTGGCGAGAGCGGCGCTTCATCAGTGGGAGGAGCCTTGTCTGTCCGGTACGATTGGATCGGGAACCATATTTTTTACAGGTTGTCCGCTGGGATGCGTATTTTGCCAGAATTTAGAAATTGCAGCAGGAAACGTGGGAAAGAAAATTTCCGTAAAACGATTGGCAGAGATCTTTTTAGAGCTGCAGGAACAGGGAGCGCATAACATCAATCTGGTGACAGCAACGCATTTTGTTCCGCAAATAGCAGAGGCATTGAGCCTGGCGAAACAAAACGGACTACAGATTCCAATTGTGTATAACACCAGTTCCTACGAGCATGTTTCTACTCTCCGGCTGCTTGAGGGTTTGGTGGATATTTACCTGCCGGATCTGAAATACCGGAATGAAGAGTGGAGTCTTCGTTATTCCCATGCGGCAGATTATTTTTTCTATGCCAGCAAGGCGATTGCAGAGATGGTGCGTCAGGTAGGGAAGCCGGTGTTTTCTGAAGAAGATGGTTTGATGAAACGTGGGGTGATAGTAAGACATCTGGCGCTGCCGGGTAAAGAGGAGGACTCGAAAGAGGTGATTCGGTATTTGTATGAAACTTATGGGGAACAAATTTATATCAGTATCATGAACCAATTTACTCCTATGCCGGGATTGAGGGAATATCCGGAACTAAACCGGGTACTGACCGAACAAGAATACAGCCGGATAGTCGATTATGCTATCCGGCTGGGAGTAGAACAAGGCTATATTCAGGAAGGGGAAACGGCGAAAGAAAGCTTTATCCCCTCTTTTGACTGTGAAGGCGTATAAGTTATTTGGTTACTGTTACCCGGCATTTTAGCTTGACAACTCCGGTTTTGCTGGTGCCGATAGAAGCCGTAACAGTAGCGGTACCCGATTCATTGGCTACTAAGGTGCCGTCGTCATCTACCCAGATAATATCCGTATCGCTGCAGCTCCAAACGACTTTTTGCTGGGTGCCGGTAACGGTTAGGGTATGGCTGTCAGACAAACCTAAGGAAAGCTTATAATCGCTTAGTTTCGGCGTCTCTACTTTGACCTTGCAGGTCTTTTTTTCGGTACCGGTCTGAGCGGTAATCGTGGCAGTCCCTTTTCCGACCGCTGTTACTTTGCCGCTTTTGCTGACCGTAGCGATGGTTTCGTCCGAGCTGCTCCACGTAATATCCCCGGAAGTACCGGAAGCTTTCAGTGTTTTTCCCTTTCCTTTCAGTAAGGTAAGAGAAGAAGCGTTTAACTTCATGGCAGTAGACGCGGAAGCGGTCTTGGCGGCGGTACTGCTTTTGGCAGCAGAATTGCTGGTGCTGGCAGGTACGCTCGTGGAAACACTGCCGTTATGATGGTGCGTGCTGTCGGTACAAGAACTGTAAGGGCAAACTCCGTTGGTGTGAAGATGCGCCTCATGTCCCTCACAATAATAATAGCAGGCAGAACCGGTATTGCCGCAATGGGTATTCGTATGATGGGAAGAACCTCTTCCGCCATGATGCGCCGATACTGCCGTACTAAACGAAAGGCATAAGAACAGTGCTGCCGCAGTTGCCTTTAAAACTGGAATCTGATGTTTTCTCATGTCTATAAACCTCCTAAAAAGATCCAGCCTGGCTAGAGCCTGGTTGTATGTTGATCTGCTAGTTGCTTAAACCTACTATACAGCGGGAAAATAGGGATGTCAAGAGGCAGTTTCACCAAATCAGACGATCATTTCCTGGAGTTTTAACAAGAACTTTTCAGCGGGTTTGGAAAGGAGCTGGTACTTTTTCCATACAATGCTCATACCGATTTCAAGCTGTGGAGAAAGGGGGCGGAAACAGAGCCTGCTGTCTCCGCTGACATTGATAATCCGATCCAGACAGACGGCGTAGCCAAGCCCTTCTTCTACCATCAGAGAAGCATTGTATACCAGGTTGTAGGTGGCGACGATATTTAAAGCATCCAAATCCTTTTGCATCCAGTTCAGTAAATCGTGACCGCCGCAGGAAACTTGACGAGAGACGATCAAAGGCTGTGTCCATAAGTCCTGTGGAGTGATGACGTCAAGCTCGGCTAGCGGAGAATCACGACGCATTAAGACGCCCCAGATATCTTTGACGGGAACCCGCAGATAATTGTACCTGGAAATATCAATCGGTTCTAAAAGTAATCCGAAGTCCAGAAGCCCTTTGTCTAGCTGTTCGGTTACATCGCAGCCGTCGCCGCTGGCAATGTGATAGTGAACAAGCGGGCATTCTGACTGTACACAGTTAGCAGCTCTTGCCAGCAGGCGTGTAGCGTCGGTTTCTCCGGCTCCGATATGGATGTCGCCGGAGATCCCTTCGTCAGAAAGGGTGATTTCATTTTCGGTTTTTTTTACAAGCTCTAAAATCTCCTCCGCGCGTTTCCGCAGGATCATTCCTTCTTCGGTCAGAGTAATCTTGCGGTTGCCGCGGATCATAAGCTGCTTGCCGAATTCCTCTTCCATATCTTTAAGCTGGCGGGAAAGGGTGGGCTGAGAAAGGTGAAGCGCTTCGGCGGCGCCGGAAATGCTTTGCTCCCTTGCCACGGCTAGAAAATATTGTAGAACACGAAGTTCCATAGGATGTTCTCCTTTTTCTGATTTTATTTTTCGTTTTGATGTACTTTGTAATATGTTACCATATTTTTATGGACGAAACAACATGCTTTCAATAAATATAGCCACTGGGCATAACTGAATATTCAATATAAGTATTTGCTATAAAGATAGCATCGTGCCATAATAGTAGCAATAAAAAAGGGCAGAGAGGAGAATAGCAGTATGGCAGGAATGGATCTGGACTCGATAGAGTCGGTAGAGCAGAATTTAAAGGACGCAGGGTGTGACTCGGATATGATTGAGGGGTGTCTAAAGTGTCTGGAAAAAGGACAGCTCAGAGAGGAATTAAGGCGGTTGGAGCGTTACCGGAGGAGCTTGTTGGAAAAGCTGCATGTAGAACAGAAAAAAATGGACTGCCTGGACTATTTGATTTATAAAATCAGAAAACAGCTTTAACAGAAAAAAGAACAGGATATTGACTTGACAGAAGAGAGATCAAGCAGTATCCTGTTTTTATGTCAGAAGAAAGTAAGAAGGATGCTGCCTACCATTCTTATCATCAAATTTAGACAGGGAGGAAAAGAAGAACTATGAAAAAATGGATGTATTACATAATTGGACTGAATATGATAGCGCTCGCGGTAGTGCTGAATATTCGTTGGAATTTGGGGGTGGCGGCGTTTAGTTCAGTGATGTACTCAGCTTCTCAGATTTATGGGATTTCTTTAGGAAATGCGTCTATTGTGATGTACTTGGTATTTGTATTACTGCAATGTATCTTGTCCCGGAAGGTGACGATTTCCTATCTGCTGGAAATTCCGCTTTCGTTTGCTTTTGGCTGGCTGACGGATTTTTACGATTGGATTGTACCGAATTTCGAGTTCGCGCTGGCGATCAATGTAATTCTCTTTATCATTACAATGTTTATTACGGCGCTGGGGGTATTTTTGACGGTACAGACGAATCTGGTGCTGACGCCGGTGGACGGGATTGTCAAAACAATTTCAGAGGTATTTCATATCCGCTTTTCTATAGTAAAAAATACATATGATATTTCTATGGTAGCGGTCACGGTTCTATTGTGCTTCTTCAACCATACGCCGTTTTATGGAATCGGAATCGGGACGATTTTAACAGCCTTTGGAATTGGACGAATTATTTCCATATATGAGCGCAAAATA
>CAJUFW010000157.1:6195-8033 GCA_910585655.1 uncultured Lachnospiraceae bacterium | reverse complement strand
TTCCGTTTCATTTTTATGGAGAGGACGGCGACAATACGACAAATGCCAAATTGACCGGGATTGGGGAGCTGGATAAAGGGATCGTACTGGTCGGTTCGTCGGCAAAATCTATGACAGCCGCAGCTTATAAGGAAAATCAACAGCTATTTTTACAACTGTTAGATGCGGCTACAGGAAAACCGCTTCTTTCTGCTGCTTCTCGTTTCGGTACATCTATCGAATTTAATACGCAGGACTTTTATACGGATGAAGGTATTATCTGGCTGACCAACAATAAAAATAAGCGTGTTATGAATTCTGCCATGGCAGTGATCGATACAGACAAGGTGCTTGTAATGTGGGAGGAACAGGACAAGAACAATCGGTTTGTCAATTCGTATTATTCTATCGTTCGTTCGGATGGAAAAGTTTTAAAAAAAGCGATTCCTATGCAAAATGCCCATGTCAACGGAACAGAAGAGTTAAAGTATCACGACGGTTATGTGACCTGGACGTATGCTTCTTCTGACAATCTGGGGAACAATGCGACTGTTTACCGGCTAGATGTCAATAAGACGACGACAGATAATATGCTCAATGCGATGGTTACGCTTGATGAAGATTTGATCTATGAGGGCGCTGTCAATTATACCGGAAAGGAGATTCGCCCGTCAGTTACTGTTACCTATGAAGGGAAAAAGCTAAAAAAAGATAAGGATTATACGATTTCCTACAGCAATAATAAAAAAATCGGCGTGGCGAAAGTAAAAATCAAAGGGAAAGGCGCCTATAAAGGGACTTTGGTAAAAGAATTTCAAATCACTCCGCCGGAGGTGAAAAACCTTTCCGGGAAATATTCCGGCGGCAAGATGAAGCTTTCCTGGAAAAAACCTAAGGGAGCCGACGGATATGAGATTTTGGTAATCGACGATGTTTTTCAGGTTCCGTCCGCGCAATATCACGATTCGGTAAAAACAGCGATCAAGCAGACGACAAAGACGAGCTACAGCGAGAAGCTGAGCAAATCGAAAAACCGCACCTATTATGTCCGCCCTTATGCCGATATCAAAGGTCGGCGGATTTACGGGCAGTGGATGGGACCGGTGTTAAGTATAGAGCTAAAGTAAAGAAAGGAGATTTTATCATGAAACACAAGGACAAAAGAAACATTCAAAGCAAACAAATTCGGAGGGCAAACGGCGTATCCGTCATATCGCGGATAACAGGTATGGCACGGGCAGTCTGCATACTGATGGTCTGCTCCATTCTTCTAGCAGGGATTCCGGCTGCACAGGCGCAGGCTGCAAAAGCAAAGCTGAGCGGATATGATTCAATAAAGGAGTTTTCCGATGGTCTGGCAATGGTGAGTAAAAAGGAAAAATATGGTTTTATTGATAAGAAAGGAAATGTGGTAGTAAAACCAAAGTATGAGTGGGCATACCAGTTTTCTGACGGATTGGCAGTAGTAAGTCAGGATGGAAAGTATGGTTTTATCAATACAAAAGGAAAGGTAGCAATTAAGTTAAAGTATGACTCTGCAAGTAGTTTTTCAGAGGGATTGGCATGTGTAAGTAAAGATGGGAAGAACAGCTTTATTGATAAAAAAGGGAAAGAAATCATCAAGCTGGGTTCCGGTCTTCCGGTCGGGGACTTTTCGGACGGCGTAGTGGCTGTAATGAACGGGGATAGCAGTTATAAGATTATTGACAAAAAGGGCAAGACAATAGCAAAAAACCTAAAATATGATACGATAGGAAACTTTTCGGACGGGCTGGCTCCTGTATGCAAAGATGGCAAGTGGGGCTTTATCAATAAAAAAGGCAAAGTAGTGATAAAGTTTAAATATGAATATGTGAGAC
>CAJUFW010000157.1:664-6185 GCA_910585655.1 uncultured Lachnospiraceae bacterium | reverse complement strand
TCTTTCCCTACACGACGCTCTTCCGATCTTATGGTGACAAAGGGCAATGAAAAGTATGGCTTTATTGATAAGACAGGAAAAGAAGTTATCAAACAGAAATACGAGCCGTTCGGCAGCACTCCGGATGGTTTTGCAGACGGCGTGGTAATCATTATGAAAAATGGCAGATGGATAATCGTAGACAAAAAGGGGAAGGAAATAAAGCTGAAAGAGGAGTATTTCTTCTGTTATGATTTTTCCGACGGGTTGGCTGTCGTGAATACGACGTCAGGAAGCGTAGTGATCAATAAAAAAGGAAAAGAAGTGGTGACAGGCTACGATTCTGTTTCCAACTATTCGGAAGGTATCCTGGTAGCGCAGAAGAAGGGGAAATATTACTTCTTAGATAAGAAGGGGAACGTTGTGCTGAAATGAAAAAGAGGAATTATGTTATAAAAGCTGTGGTATTCGTGCTTACACTCACCCTTTTTTTGACGGGGATTCCGTTAAAAGTGCAGGGAGCGGCAGCAAAGCCGGTAATTGGCAGCAGTCAGGCTACAATAAAGAAAAATTCCTGTACAGTGACAGCAGGGAAAAAGCTGAAGCTGACCGCCAAGTCGGGCAAAAGTAATATCACAAAAAAAGGGACTTGGAAATCAAGTAAAAAGAACGTAGCGGTTATCAGTAAATCAGGGGTATTGACGGCAAAAGGGGCGGGGACGGCTTATATTACCATAAGTTATAAAGGGCAGACCTCGAAAAAGCTGAAAGTGGTTGTGAAAGAGGCGCAGGTAGTATCCAAGCCGGAAGCAGGCTATTATCGTCTTACCTATGATATCAACACGAAAGAGAAGTTTGCCAGCTTGTCGGGCGACCGTACCCAGGATGTCCGTGGGGAGATTTTACAATTTGCAGCGACCGTAAAAACAGATCTTCGTTCGGGAAAGACATTTCTTGGATGGTATACGAAAAAAACAGGAGGCAGGCAGGTATTAGAGACGGAGGTTCCAACTGCCAATATGACCTTGTATGCGCATTATACAGAGAAAATCACACGACCTGTAACGTTTCGTCTGGGCTGTAATTATGGCGGTACTTATAGCTTTCTGGGCTCCGGGGATTGGTTTGACTGGAAAACGCAGTCATATGAACGGGGACCGATGCAGGAACACGATAAAGATAATGTGACATGGAAGCATAGTTATCCGGTTTCTAAGAACAATACTTATACAATAGACAGCCTGCCGCAGCCATCAGTGCCGGGATATCGTTTTCTTGGCTGGTATACCGAAAAAAATTTTGCAGCGAAGAGCAAAGTAGAACCAGGGCAGAGCCTGAGTACAAAGGTAGATACGCTTTATGCCTGCTTTTCCAAAAAGCTGACGATTTCCTTTGACGATAAATTCGGCGGCAAATATGAGGATATTGTGGTGGATACCTGTCGCTCGATTGCGGAATGCGGACAGGAATTGCCGGAGGTTAGGCGTCCGGGTCTGGTTTTTAAGGGCTGGAATTTGAGTGTCGATGAAAGCGGAACGAAACAACCGTTGACAGCCGATTCTGTTTTTAAAAATACCATTGCCTGGAGCGGGATGGTATGTCTGACCTGCGACAAGGCATTCAAGCAGCAGTTGGATTTTTATTTTCATAAGAAAACTTGTGATAATAACGGGGAACACGATTGGTTCATGATTTACGACGAACCCGACCATATTACCTTGTATCCGATATATGAGCGCAGAAATGACCTTACTCTGGATTTTGATCCGAATGGGGGCTATTTTTCAGCATACAACAAAGAAAATTATGAGTTGCTGATTTACCGGGAGGACGTAGGAGAGTGTAAGGCGGGTCATGGTTATAAAAACAATAAGACGAGCGGGCTTTTTTATGGCTCTGGTTCTACGTATCCGGCAGTGGAGGGGGAGAAGTATCCTGACGGCTGGGCTCATAATGGCGGCGCGTATACGATGCCAAAACCAAGCAGATCAAATTACAAATTTGGAGGATGGATTATGCCGGACGGCTCCGAATTTACCTTTGATACCATCCTTACAGAAAGCATGACCCTTACGGCGAAATGGCTTCCATGGAAATGCAGTGTCCTGTTTTTGCCGCAGGATGAGCATTACGACGGAACCTTCACAAAAGAAGAGCGGGCTGCCTGCGGGCTGGATAACAGCAATCGCTATTCGGTTACGACAGAAACGTCGCTAAGCCAAGCGGGCTATCGTCTGCCTATTCCGACACACCCGGATAAGCGTACATTTCTGGGCTGGTTTTACAAGGACGGAAGGAAGTTTGAGGTAACGGATCAGGTGATGTCGGATATCGTTGTTTATGCGCGATGGAGTACGCCGTGAGGCGGGATAACATAAGAGGATATGCTATAGGGCAGTTTACCAGAAAAGGAAGGAAGATACATCATGTGGGGAAAACGGATGAAGCTGGTGGTGATGGTATGCGTTCTGATCTGCCTGCTGACAGAGCCTGATACAGTCGTAGCGGCAAAGACTCAAACAGCCATAGAGACCGATACAACGGCAGAGGTTGAAAAGGTCAGGGAGGGACTGGTAGAGGAAGACGGTCATTACCGCTATTATGAGAACGGAAAACAGGTCAAGGGACGTTGGGTGACGATAGACGGAAAGAAGTTTTATTTTAAGAAAACGGGTAACGCACCTTCTGGAAGCCATAGAATTAAGGGGATTTATTATGTGTTCAATGAGAAAGGGCAGCTTTTTTTACCAAAGGAAAAGAAAGTCGTCAGTGTAAAAACAAGTAAAGGCAAGACGAAACAATATCTGGTAAATAAAGACGGAACGGCGGCAAAGGGCTGGTCAGAGGACAAAACCTATTATGCAGATGAAACAGGCAAGGTGACGACTGGTATCTTTGTACAGAAGGAAAAATTTTATGTGTTTGACGCAAAGGGGAAATACCAGGAAGAAAAAACAAAACAGCTACGGAAAGCGGCAAAGTATGAAAAGCCGTTTGCTCCGGTAAAAGAGATCATCGGCAAACCGAAAAAGTCCGAATACGATGCAAGCTGCTACGGGGATGGGGAGGACGGGATCCTGACCTATTCCGGCTTTACAGTATTTACTTATAAGCCAAAGCAAGGCAAAGAGATTTTTATGGGTGTAGAATAGAAAGGGGAATCACACGATGAAAAACAAGAGAAAACAGACGGTCGCTTTTTTGCTTGCGCTGGTTATCCTGATAGCCGGAATACCGGCAGGCAGGGCTCAGGCAGCTAAGGCTCAGGCTTTAAAGACGGCAGCTCAATCCGATCTGGAGGATACAGTAGAAACGATCGTAAACAAGGAGACGAAGCGTAAAGACAGCGCAAAGGAGAAGCTGAAAAAGCTCTTTCTCTATATGGAAGAAGATTACGATTACGGGCGTGCAGTCAGTTTTGAGACCTATTCCGGCTGGGAAGAGGAGTATGCAGCCGAGATGTTTGAGGACGAAAAAGGAAGCTGCTATCATTTTGCCGCCGCGTATGCGTATCTGGCAAAAAAGGCAACCGATTATCCGGTGCGGATCGGGGTCGGAAAGACGAATGGCTTTAGTGGGAAGTGGCAGAAACATGCCTGGGTGGAGATTAAAATAAAATCCAAATGGTATGTCTGCGATCCGAACATGGACAAATATGCGGAGGAGTCCTCGCTTACTTATTTTTTAAAGAAGAGAAGCTCCTTAAAGGAAACTTACAACAATTATAAAAAAGTAGAATATGTTACGGTTTCTTTTTAGAGGGATACGGTCATGGTATTTAGTCATCTTGCTTTTATCAGCATTTTTTTGCCGGTGGTCTTTTTGCTCTATCAGATCCTGCCGGGTATCCGCCGGAAAAATAGTTTGCTATTGACCGCCAGCCTGTTATTTTATGCCTATGGCGAGCCGGTATATGTTTTTCTGATGATCGCTTCTGCTTTTTTTCATTACTGGTGCGCCAGATGGATAGAAAAAACGCCGGCTTGGCGTGGTGGGATTCTGGTCGTGGTGATAGTCGTCAATTTGGCGCTGCTTTGTATCTTTAAGTATGCGGCTTTTCTGGTCGGATTGTGGAATCAGGGGACTGGGCTGCATGTACCGGTTCCGGCTGTGGCATTGCCTGTAGGGATTTCTTTTTTTACCTTTCAGGCAATGTCTTATGTCATGGACGTTTATTTTGGGGAGTCGGCGGCGCAGAAGCGGTTTAGCCACATTTTGTTGTATATTTCTCTGTTTCCTCAGCTCATTGCCGGACCAATCGTAAAATACCATGATGTGGAGCGGGAGATGACAAAGCGAAGAGCCGACGCCAAGGACGTTGCAGAAGGGATTCGGCGTTTTATTGTGGGTCTTGGCAAAAAGACGATTTTGGCTAACTATATGGCAGTGATCGCCGATACGTTGTTCGCCGCGCCTATTGAGAGGATCAATATACTGGGGGCGTGGCTGGGAGCAATCGCCTATCTGTTTCAGATTTATTTTGACTTTAGCGGCTACAGTGATATGGCGATCGGAATGGGGCGGATGTTCGGCTTTCATTTTAAAGAAAATTTCCGGTATCCCTATGCTGCAGATTCTATCCGGGAATTCTGGCGGCGGTGGCATATTTCCCTGTCCGGATGGTTCCGGGAATATCTCTATATTCCTTTAGGCGGGAACCGTCTGGGAAAACGGCGGACAGTGATCAATAAATTTATTGTCTTTGCCTGTACGGGTATCTGGCACGGAGCCAACGTTACATTTTTATTTTGGGGATTATTTCACGGCTTTTTCCTGATGTTAGAAGAATATCTGCCGTTTTTACGAGGCAAAGCGAGAGGCTGGAAAAGTGTAGCGCGGCATGGTTATGCCCTGTTTGTCGTTCTGGTGGGCTTTGTCTTTTTTCGGGCGGATACGATGTCGGATGGGCTTTGCTGGACGTATCGGCTCTTTGCCGGGTGGAGCTTTGAGGCGGCGCAGATGCGGCTGTTTGTTTCTTTGCTGACGCCGGTTCATCTGACGGTTTTGTTTGTCAGTGTGTTTGCTTGCGCTCCGCGGGAGACATTAGGGAAAATTCCCTGCCTGAAACGGCTGGGAGAGAGGCGTAGCCTGCGGAGGCTGTCGTTCCCACTCTCCCTTCTTTTGTTGATACTTTGTATGATGAACCTGGCAGGAGGGACGTATAATCCCTTTATTTACTTTCGCTTTTAGGAGGGAAACGTCGTGAAAAAATATATCCCTTATTTTTATATTGCTCTTTTCCTGCTGATTTGTCTGATTCCGTCGGCTGGTCTGCTGCTTGGCAGGGCGGAAGAATCAGCAGAAAACCGTACGGCGGCAAAGGCTCCTGTTTTGTGGGATGAAAAAGGGGTGAATCTGCATGTTTTAAGCGATGCAGGAGCGTGGTTTGAAGACCATTTTGCCTTCCGCAATGAATGGGTAACAGGCTACGCAGTTCTGACGGGCAAGCTGTTTGGCGCCTCTTCTCAGGAACGTGTCATCGTAGGAAAAAACGGCTGGCTTTATTACAAAGATCGGAAGAGCGTCGTGTAGGGAAAGAGTG
>CAJUFW010000157.1:0-654 GCA_910585655.1 uncultured Lachnospiraceae bacterium | reverse complement strand
TTTATTACAAGGATTCTTTAGAAGATTTTCAGAGGGAGAATCCGATGAGCGAGCGGCAGCTATTCGATATAGCGCATTCTCTGGCGATGGTACAGAGCTATGCCAGGGAAAAAGGAATCCGTTTTGCCTTTACGATAGCCCCGAATAAAAATTCTCTGTACGGCGGCAATATGCCGTACTATTATCAGGCGTTCCGTTCGGAGGACAGTGAGAGTAATCTGACGCGGCTGAAACACTATTTGGAGCTGGAAAAGGTCAATTATATTGATTTGTACGAAACGTTCCAGGAGCAGGAAGAAGTTCTTTACCACACTACGGATTCCCATTGGAACAACAAAGGAGCGGCGCTGGCGGCGGATCGGATTTTGTGCGGTTTGGAGAAAGCGCATTCGGACTATACCAATGCCGCCTATGAAACAAGAAAGGATTTTGAAGGCGACCTGGCGGCGATGCTGTATCCTGCCATGCTGACAAAACCCTATTTGGGAACGGAGGAGGAAATTTATTACAATCCAGAGCCACAGTTTACCTATCAGGAAGAGGTAGAGAGCAATTTCTCCCCCAAAATCTATACATATTCGGCAGGAGAGGGAAGTCTGGTTATGTACCGGGATTCCTTTGGCAATGCCTTATTGCCGTTTCTGGCAGAAGCTT
>CAJUFW010000156.1:7706-8103 GCA_910585655.1 uncultured Lachnospiraceae bacterium | reverse complement strand
GCCAGGTTGGACAAAGCAAGAAGGGGTGGTTTCCAATTACACAAAGGCACCTGCAAGGAATCTAAAATAGAAAATGTTCTGAACCGCCAGTTTCAGGGAAGGAAATCCAAGAATGTTGTGGTAAGTGATTTAAGTTATGTAAGAGTAGGGAAACAGTGGAATTATATATGTATGTTTGTTGACCTGTTTAATCGGGAAATGATAGGTTACAGTACGGGAGAAAAAACGGAAGAATTTGTAAAAGAAGCATTCCAGGTGGTGGGAAGAAGCCTTGAGGATATGCGCCTGTTCCATACAGACCATGGAAATGAATTCAAAAATCAGACGATGGAAAAACTGCTGGAGGGATTTGACATGGAATGTTCCCTGAGCTATAAGGGATGCTCATATGATAATG
>CAJUFW010000156.1:0-7696 GCA_910585655.1 uncultured Lachnospiraceae bacterium | reverse complement strand
AGAAGCGACATTTAAGATTATAAAAACAGAATTTGTATGGAATGAAACATTTACAAATTGGAAGGGATTGAAATAGAAGCTATGGAATTATGTAAACTGGTATAATTATCACAGAGTACATTCCACTTTAGGATATCAAACACCAGTACAATACAGAGAAAACACGCTTAAAAAAGTATTGACAATCTAAAGCATATGGGCGCGGATGAAGGAAGAGTTTCCTTACGGTTGCCATAACACAGAAGAAATGATCATTGAGGAACTAAAGACAGTCATTTTTAGATACTTCATCAGCTACTAGAATAACAGAAGGGTATGCTTAGCTAATGGCTGGCTTCCTCCTATGGTCAAACGACAGAGGTATTATGTATCTATGGATGCTGCTTAGGCATTAAGTATCGTTGCAAAAAAGTGTCAACTGATATTGAAAATATCATTCTCCTGTTTATATCTCAAATCCTTGAGAATGGGGGTGAAAATTTTTTATACTACATCACAGTGATTAAAGGGAGAGGAAAGAGGACTTTTATGGGTTTGCCGTGAAAAGTCTCTAAGATCATCTTGCTATTCTACTGCCAGTAAGATAAAATAGAATAGAGATGTTGCAGGAGAAGGCTGTTCTGGCGCAGGGAAAGAAGGGTAATCCATATGCAAAAAAAGAAACTGCCGGTTGGTATTGATGATTTTGAAAAGCTTCGCAAGGAAGATTTTTATTATATAGACAAAACGGGTCTTATCCGTGATTTATTGAATAACTGGGCGGAGGTCAATTTATTCACTCGCCCGCGCCGTTTTGGGAAAACGTTGAATATGAGTATGCTGAAATGTTTTTTTGAGATCGGAGCAGATAAGGCGCTGTTTGATGACCTGGCAATTTCACAGGAGACGGCACTGTGCAAAGAATATTTAGGGAAGTTTCCTGTACTCTTTCTCTCGCTGAAGAGTATGGATGGATTGACTTATGAGTTGGCAATAGAACGGTTTAAGACGATTCTCCAGGAAGAAGCCACAAGGCTTCACAATCTGCCGAAAAAAGAGCTTTTATCATCTTTTGACAGGAAAAAACTCAATCAGATGGAAAACCGGGAACTACAGGAAAAAGAAATTCCGGATAGCCTGAAGTTTCTTTCCAGAGTATTATATACCTGTTTTGGGCAAAAAGTAATTTTGCTTATTGATGAGTATGATGTTCCATTGGACAAAGCATTTCAGCATGGCTATTATGAAGAGATGGTGTCGTTGCTTCGCGGATTGTTCGGACAGGCGCTGAAAACCAATGAATTTTTGCAATTCGCAGTCCTGACCGGCTGTCTGCGTGTTTCCAAAGAGAGTATTTTTACCGGACTGAATAACTTGGATGTCAATTCTATTGTTGATGTGGAACATGACGAGCAATTTGGTTTTACTGATTCAGAAGTAAAGAAGCTTTTGGAAGAGTATGATTTAGAGGAAAAAGTCGATGTTATAAAAGAGTGGTATAATGGATATCGTTTCGGAGATACAAATATTTACTGTCCGTGGGATGTGATCAAATACGCAAAAAAGCTGCTGGTGGATTCCTATGCAGAACCGGAAGCTTTCTGGATCAACACCAGCGGAAATGACTTGGTGAAGCGCTTTATTGATAAGGCAGATAAAACGACGCAAAATGAAATTGAGCGTTTGATTGCAGGAGAGGCGGTTGAAAAAGCGGTTCGATTGGAGTTGACGTATCACGAGCTTGATACCAGTATAGATAACCTTTGGAGCGTCCTCTTTACCGCTGGTTATCTGACTCAGACAGGTCGGGCGGTAGATGGTGTTTACAAGTTGGTGATTCCGAACCGGGAGGTAAAAGAAGTCTTTGTCTTGCAGATTCAGGAGTGGTTTAAAGAGTGTATGATGAACGAGGAAAAGCCAGTGCATACATTCTGCCGTGCCTTTTTGGAGGGAAGAGCGGAGGACATACAAAAACAGCTTAATATCATTCTAAGCCGGATGATCAGTATTTTGGACACAAAGGCTCCTGATGATAAAAAAGAAAACTTTTACCATGGCTTGCTGCTTGGTTTGCTCCGCAGCGAAGCAAGCTGGTTGATTTTATCTAATGCGGAGTCTGGTGATGGCTTCAGCGATATCCTGGTCGAACCAGAGGACCCGGATGAAGGAATCGTGATTGAGGTGAAATACACGTCAAGTATTGCAGGACTGGAGAAAGCCTGTAAGGAAGCATTGACGCAGATCAAAGAGAAACGATATGAGGAAAGACTGCGTAATGATGGACGGACAGAAATCCTGACCTATGGCATTGCTTTTTGTAAAAAGCGTTGTAAAGTAATATGTGGGAATGAAATAGTTTCATAGGCATTGCCGCTCTGGAAAGCGCAATGCTTCGGTATCCTCCAGCTTCAGGCAGCAGAGGCTGGAGGATTAAGAAAAATATCAAAGATTTTCAATTCTTCCCAGACAATACAGGATCCGAAAACTTTTTCTTATCCTGCACGCTGATATCCCGTCCAAGCTGCACTTCAATTACCTGAAGTTCGCTCTCTGCCACAATCGTATGCTTACAGCCGGCGGTCATCGTAATAACATCTCCTGCTTCAACATGCTTTGTCAAACCATCGACAACCGTATATCCTTTGCCGGAAATGACGGTCCATACCTCGTCCCGATGCTCGTGGCTGTGATAATTCATCCGATGACCAGGATGGGGAGTAACTTTAATCGTCATGCTCCCCTGTCCCACATCCAGTACGCGAAAGCTTCCCCAGGATTTTTCTGCAAACATGACACGATGGTCGAGAGTATTGACAAACGGCTTGATGTAGCTGGATTGTTCCTTATCCGAGACTAAGATTCCCTCCGGACTGGCGGAAACAACAATATCTTTTAATCCCATACATAAAATAGGAACATTTAATTCGTTTAGGACATGGGCATTTTCACAGGTTTCATTGAAGAGGGCTTCACCAACACTATGACTGTCCATTGCTTCTGTCAAGGTATTCCATGTGCCAAGATCTTTCCACATCCCGCTAAAGCGCATGACTTCAATATAGGATTCCTGCTCGACTACGGCATAATCAAAGCTGATTTTGGTCAGGGTTTCATATTTGTCAAACAGATCCTGATAATTCTGAAATTCAATGAGTTCATGAGCGCGCTGCAGTACATATCCTAACTTGAAAGCAAATACACCTCCATTCCAGAGCGCTCCTTGCGTGATATAGCGTTCTGCCATTTCCTTATTTGGTTTTTCTTTAAACATAGAAACCTGACTGATAGCGTCCGCGCTGGTTGGGATAATATAGCCATATTTTTCGCTTGGATAGGTAGGTTCAATTCCCATTAAAACCAGATTTGCTTCACTGGTAGCGGCACGCGCTTCCAGATTCTTTAAGGCTTCAAAATAGTCGGTTTCTACATAGGGATCGACCGGGCAGACGACGATTGGCTCGTTTTCTTCCACTCCCTGAACATCCTTTAAATAAGCAGCCGCTAGGGCAATCGCCGGGAAGGTATCCCGTCGGCAGGGTTCGATGCTGATACCAACCTGCTCTCCTAGCTGATGATGTATCATGGATACTTGGGATTTGGAAGTGGCAATCGTAACGACTGCTTCTGGATCAACCATACGAATTTGACGATAAACCCGCTGTACCATAGATTCCAGTTCGTTTTGTTCGGTATGAAAGATTTTAATAAATTGTTTAGAACGGATATCGTTGGAGAGAGGCCAAAGACGTTGCCCCGATCCACCGGATAAAAGAACAATATTCATGATAATAGGTTCCCCTTTCTTT
This sequence comes from uncultured Lachnospiraceae bacterium, assembly GCA_910585655.1. Classification (GTDB taxonomy): domain Bacteria; phylum Bacillota; class Clostridia; order Lachnospirales; family Lachnospiraceae; genus MGBC131033. The sequence continues at coordinate 3,911 of CAJUFW010000156.1, read as the reverse complement.
CGTGGCTTTAGAGAGATTTTAACGTTCTGCCCGCATTGGATTCTGTAAAAAATCCTCATAAGAAAGCCGGATGCCATCTTCTAATTCGGTATGATAGGTCCATCCTAAGCCGGCTGCTTTGGAAACATCTAAGAGTTTACGCGGAGTGCCATTTGGTTTACTGGTATCCCATTTGATTTCTCCCTGATAGCCAATGACTTTTGCTACCAGCTCAGTTAGTTCTTTGATTGTCAGTTCTTTACCGGTTCCGGCATTGACTGTTTCATTGCCGCTATAATGATTCATTAAAAAAACGCACAGATTTGCCAGGTCATCTACATAGAGAAATTCCCGTAAAGGAGAACCATCTCCCCAACAAGTGACCTCGCTCAACCCATTTTCTTTTGCCTCATGGAAACGACGAATTAAGGCGGGAAGTACATGGCTGTGGGTTGGGTGGTAGTTGTCGTTTGGTCCATATAAGTTTGTCGGCATAACGCTGATGTAATTTGTACCATACTGCCGATTTAAAAATTCACAGTATTTCAAGCCGGAAATTTTCGCCAAGGCATAGGCTTCGTTGGTTTTTTCCAGTTCAGAGGTCAAAAGGCAGCTTTCCTTCATCGGCTGTGGCGCCATCCGTGGATAAATACAGGAGGAGCCCAGAAATTCGAGCTTTTTGCAGCCGTTTTTCCAGGCAGAATGGATCACATTCATTTCCAGAATCATGTTGTCATATAGAAAATCAGCCAGCGCATCCTGGTTAGCGACAATACCGCCCACCTTGGCTGCTGCCAGGAATACATACTCTGGCTTTTCCTTGGAAAAAAAGTCCTCTACGGCATCTTGGCGACAAAGATCCAATTCCTCATGAGTACGGGTAATCAGGTTTGTATAGCCTTGCCGGTTAAGCTCTCTGACGATAGCGGAACCGACCATGCCGCGGTGTCCGGCAATATAGATTTTTGCATTTTTCTCCATCATGGTATCAAATTCCTTTCTTTATTTAAATAAGCTTTTTAAATTCAATGGATTTTTTATATAAGGAAAGTGCTTCAAACTTTCCTATGATACAAAGAGCCCTCCGGACAGGATTCTTATTTATCAAATAAGTGTGAAAGATTCACTAGCCCTGCAGCCGTTTTTCCTGTCTGGCAAGTTCACGGTCGTGCTTTGCCATAAGCTCTACTAACTCGGCATAGCTTGTTTTCTGCGGATTCCAACCTAAAACGGTTTTGGCTTTGGTCGGATCGCCCCAAAGGTTATCGACATCTGTTGGACGGAACCATTGAGGATTGACACAAACAAGTAGTTTTCCAGTATTGGTATCATAGCCCTTTTCCTCCAAACCACTGCCTTCCCAGCGGAGAGTAATGTTGTTGGCAGCAAAGGCTTTTTCTGTAAAATCTCGTACTGTATGCTGTTCTCCTGTTGCGATAACAAAATCCTCTGGAGTATCATGTTGCAGCATCAGCCACATACATTCTACATAATCTTTTGCATAGCCCCAATCCCGTAGAGAATCCATATTGCCAAGCTCTAAATGATCCTGCAATCCTTCTGCGATACGACCTGCAGCGAGGGTGATTTTGCGGGTGACAAAGGTTTCGCCCCTCCGTTCTGATTCATGGTTAAATAAAATTCCATTGACAGCGAACATGCCATAGGCTTCCCGATATTCTTTGGTAATCCAGAAGCCATATTGCTTTGCAACTGCATACGGGCTGTATGGATGGAATGGGGTAGTTTCCCGCTGAGGGATTTCTTCTACTTTTCCAAATAGCTCGGAGGTAGAAGCTTGATAGATTCGGGTCTTTTTGGTCAGTTCCAAGATTCGGCATGCCTCTAAAATACGTAAGACACCCAGCGCGTCTACATCCCCTGAATATTCTGGTACATCAAAAGATACTTGGACATGAGACTGTGCAGCCAGATTATAAATTTCATCAGGCTGTACAAGCTGAATAATACGAATTAGAGAGGAAGAGTCCGATAAATCCCCATCATGCAGTGTAATAGTATTTAATAAATGATTGATACGAGCCGTATTGGAAATGGAGGCGCGACGGATAATACCATGTACCTCATAGCCCTTTTCTAGCAACAGTTCTGCTAAATAGGAACCATCTTGACCAGTAATACCAGTAATCAATGCTTTTTTCATGAAATGTTACCTCATCTTTCTACGAAATTTTGTATGTGATGAGGTTAGTTTATAGAATTTTCGTTGGATTTAAAAGGACATATGTATTTTTTTATTAGCACAATATTGGTTTTACCATAGCTTCCGATACTCTCTGGGACTCATTCCCTCTATCTTTTTGAAGCGTCGGCTGAAATAATTGGCATCTTTCATTCCTATAGCTTCTCCGATTTCCTCCATCGTCATAGCAGTAAAGCGTAAAAGATTCTTGGCTTGTGTAATCCGTTTTTGCTCCAGATAGGTCAGAATTGTTATACCATAGGCTTCTTTAAAGAGTTTGGTTAGGTAATACTTATTGATAAAAAAATGACCTGAAAGCTCTTCTAAAGTAATCTTTTCTGTGTAATGTTCTTCTAAATAAGCCCTTACTTTATCCAATTCCATTCGTTTTCGAGCAGTGACGGCATGCTCTGGGTGCCAGGAGTAAGACATCAAAACAGTTAGAAGCTGGTTTAGAGCAGCATTGATTTTCATATCTCGAATATAGTCTAAAGAAGAGGCAAGTGTATAAAGCTCTTGAAGAAGATCCGTAACAGGCGTGGTATCGTCTAAATGAAATACAGGTTGTCCGCCTCTTTCTTGATACTTGGCATAGATTGCCGGAAGCGCCATCCCATAAAAATGACACCATTGCAGGGTCCAAAGCTGTTCGGAGGTAGAATGGCGATAAGGATTGCGGCAATCCAGAAAAACACAGTCACCTGCCGATAAAAGATAATGTTTTCCGGCATAGTCCAGAGAACCAGTACCAGACAGCACAACGAAGCAAAGATAGGAAAGGAGTTGCTCTCGCTTGGAGCTATGCGGATGCATGGCTTGTAGACTACCTGCCTCCTGCAATGTAAGTAAAGCATGTTTAGCCCATGGGGCAGGGGTGTAGAGAATACGATTGGAAATAACCGAGTAAGGTGTCGTAGGAAATAAGGATTGATTCATAGCAGTCTCCCTTATAGAACAATATTGTATTCCCATTTATCTTATCACAAAAAAAGAAGAAAGAAAAGAGCTTCTTCTATTTTTTTCCATCCAAACCAAGAAGGACGCCCTTTGCCCCTCCTGGTTTCCCTTATAAATTCCTGTTACAACAACCCTTCTTTTTTCAAGCGTTTCCGTAAAGCCTCTCGTCCCCTTTGCAACTGCTTTCGGACGGCTGCCGGAGAAATGCCGAGCGTGGCAGCTATCTGAAGAGTGGTCTGTCCATGAAAGTAAAACAAGTCAATACAATCCCGCTCTTTTGGTTTTAGATCTTCAATGAATTGCTGTAGGTAGGTCGCCAGGTCTTCTTTTAAGAACTGTGTTTCCGGGGAAGCAGCTTCTTCACAAAGTGATTCCTCTAATAAAGCAGGATCATAAAGAAATTCCTTTTTGTTCTTTTTTAGCATAGAGTAGGCAGTTGTCTGCACGATGGTTTTGATAAAGCGTTTTGTACGGGCGATCTCTTCTTCCTTTACACCGTCTAAATGGCGTATCAGTTTAAGGCAGGCGTCTTGTACGGCGTCTTCTGCCATAGAATGATTTAACAGAATAGAGTATGCAGTCTGGTACATTTCGGATTGATAGGTCTGGTAAAGGCGGACAAACTTTTCTCTGTCACCTGGGTGTTCCCAGGCGGATTTATCGGTAAGAAGGTAGTTAGAGGACATTCATTTTCTCCGTTTCTTTTGTTTTTTACTTTATATAGATAGGTCGTTTTTCTTTTGCTGTTTTCATATCTTTACAAGGAGTCGTA
>CAJUFW010000155.1 GCA_910585655.1 uncultured Lachnospiraceae bacterium | reverse complement strand
TACCTCCTACCCGATTATGATAGGAAAGTTCTCCGAACTTCCCTATCATACAAAAGCCCTCCAGGGGATGCGCACTGCGACGGAGCAGTAACATGTTCTATCCAAACGAAAAAAAATACTTGACATAACAATAAACAAATGTTAATATAAACCAAGAGTTAATACTTAACAAGGTTAAATAATAACCGAGTTAAAATTTCACCGTGCTATGATATCCGCTGGATGTTAAGATAGAAGGCGGGATATGATAGCCTGCTACAAAGAGAGGAAGAGGAACGATGACAGAGCAGGAAATTTGTGAGCAGTTTGTAAAGACGATGCAGAGAATGGAACGGGTGGGGGACAGTTTGTTTTCGGATAAGCTGACGCACAATGAGTTTATAGCGTTGTGTATTTTATCGGAGGAGCAAAAAAAGCAGAAGGAGGAACAGGGAATTTATGTTTCTATGCTTGCTTCTGGTATGCAGTCTTCCACGCCTGCGGTATCCCGTTTGCTGCGGGCGATGGAGGAAAAAGGACTGATTGAAAGGAAGGTGGATCGGAAGGATCGTCGAAATACGTTTGTAAGCATTACCGAGGAAGGGCAAGTGGCTTTGAAGGAAAAGTTTGCATGGATGGGGGATGTCTTTATGAACGCTGTACACAGGATTGGCTTTGAGAAAATGGAGTCGATGCTGACCCTGTTAGAAGATTTTGCCTCTGAAATGGAAGAAAAAATAAAGGAGATGAAGCAGCATGTTTAAGATTATGAAGTATTTAAAAGAGTCAAAAGCGGCGGTTTTCGCAGTCATTGTGCTGTTGGTACTGCAGGCGGCTTGTGATTTGGCGCTTCCGCAGTATACCTCTAATATCGTAGACGTAGGAATTCAGCAAAACGGAATCGAATATGCTGTACCGCAGCGGATGCGGGCAGAGACCTGGGAGGGGCTGCAGTTCCTGCTTCCGGACAGCGCGTTGGAGCTATTTTTAGAAAGCTATGAGGGGGACGCAGAGGGAAGCTATCGCTTGAGTAAGGAAGGGAAAAAACATCAGGAAGAGTTAGAGGAGTATCTGGCGATGCCGTTGGTATTTCTCTATAGCCTGGAGCATCCGGCGGACGGGCAGACAGAGGATGGTTCGCAGTTAAAAGCAGCCTTGGAGATGGGGATGATTTCCAAAGAGGAGCTGTTGGCATCTTTAGAAGAGGCGAAGTCCTCAATGGGAGAGATGGGCGAGAGTATGCTGGCACAGCGCGCCGTTCTGGCTGTTCAGGGCGAATATGAAGCGCTTGGCATCGATCTTCATGATATCCAGATGAAGTATTTGTGGATAAGCGGGGCAAAGATGCTGGGTATTTCGATTGTAATTACATTGACGGCAATCTTCGTAGGATTGTTGTCAGCCAGGACAGGAGCAAAGATTGGACGGAACCTGCGGGAGCGGGTATTCCACAAGGTAGTTTCGTTTTCCGGAGCAGAACTGGATCGGTTTTCTACCGCTTCCCTGATTACCAGAAGTACGAACGATATCCAACAGGTACAGATGGTAGCGGTTATGCTGCTGCGAATGGTGATTTATTCCCCGATTTTGGGGATTGGCGGTGTGATCAAGGTCAGCAATACGAGAACGGGTATGGGCTGGGTGATCGGAGTAGCGGTAGGAGCAATTTTATTGCTAGTGGGTGTTTTAATGAGCATTGCGATGCCGAAGTTTAAAAAGATGCAGCAGCTTGTGGATCGGTTGAACTTAGTGGCAAGAGAGATTTTAACTGGTGTTTCGGTAATCCGGGCTTTTAGCAGAGAGCGGCATGAGGAGAAACGCTTTGACGTAGCTAACCGGGATTTGATGAAAACACAGTTGTTTACCAACCGGGTAATGAACTTTATGATGCCGATGATGATGTTGGTGATGAATGGAATTACGGTTTTGATTGTCTGGGTAGGAGCGAAAGGGATTGATATGGGTAGCCTGCAAGTAGGCGATATGATGGCTTTTATCACCTATACGATGCAGATCGTCATGTCCTTTTTGATGCTGACGATGATTTCGGTGATGTTGCCGAGAGCAGGAGTGGCAGCAGGCAGGATTGAAGAAATTTTAGAGACGGAATCCATGATTCAGGATAAAGAGCAGAGTCCAAATGGACAGAACCTTCCGGCAGAATGGAAAGGAGAAGTTACGTTTGATCATGTTTCTTTCCGTTATCCGGGGGCAGAAGGAAATGCCCTGGAAAATTTAAGCTTTACTGCCAGACCCGGAGAAACGACTGCGGTGATCGGGAGTACGGGCTGTGGGAAGTCTACGTTGATTCATTTGATCCCTCGTTTTTATGATGTGACAGAAGGTGCAATCCGGTTGGACGGCGTGGATATCCGGGATATTCCACAGGCGATCCTGCGTAAGCAGCTTGGCTTCGTCCCACAAAAGGGAGTGTTGTTTTCCGGTGATATCCGGTCGAATTTAAAGTTTGGCGGAGCGGATATTTCGGAAGAAGAGATGGAAGAAGCAGCCAGGATTGCTCAGGCAAAGGAGTTTATTGAGGAAAAGCCAGAGGGCTATGCAAGCCATATTTCCCAGGGAGGTACGAACGTATCGGGCGGGCAGAAGCAGCGGCTTTCGATTGCCCGCGCGATTGCTAAAAAGCCAAAAGTATTTTTGTTTGACGACAGCTTTTCTGCTTTGGATTATAAAACGGACGTCGTATTACGAAAGGCGTTAAAAGAAAAAACAGCCGATGCAGCCGTGATGATTGTAGCGCAGCGAATCAGTACGATTCTTCATGCCGATCAGATCATTGTATTAGAAGAAGGCAGGATTGCAGGAATCGGTACTCACGAGGAATTGCTGGCGTCCTGCGAGGCGTATCAGGAAATTGCAAAATCACAGCTTTCAGAGGCAGAGCTAGGAGGTGTTGGCGCATGAGTCAAAGGGAGAGAGAAAATAAGCCGGTCAGACCAGGACACGGCGGCAGAGGACCGATGGGGATACCAGAAAAGGCGAAGGACTTTAAGGGAACGATCAAAAAGCTACTGCGGCATATGGGACGCTATAAGCTGGCGATGGGGGTAGTCATTTTATTTGCAATTGGAAGTACGGTGTTTAGCATCATCGGTCCGAAAATTTTAAGCCGGGCGACAACCGAACTGTTCAATGGTTTAGTAGCGAAGGTTTCCGGAACCGGAGGCATTGATTTTGGAAAAATCGGGGAGATTTTACTGCTTTTATTAGGACTGTATGCCCTTTCTGCATTGTTTTCCCTTGTACAAGGGATGATTATGACGGAGATATCTCAAAAGCTTTGCTACGGTTTCCGGAAGGATATTTCCGAAAAGATCCATCGTATGCCGATGAAATATTTTGAATCCAAGACAGTAGGAGAAGTGCTGTCCCGTATTACAAACGATGTAGATACTATGGGAATGAGCTTAAACCAAAGTATTACCCAGCTTGTTACTTCAGTGGTTACACTGGTCGGTGTTTTGGTGATGATGCTTTCGATCAGCCCGTTGATGACGTTGATCGCCCTGGTGATTATGCCGATTTCGGTTCTTTTAATTGCTCTTGTGGTAAAATTTTCTCAAAAGTATTTTATGGCGCAGCAAACCTATCTGGGAAAAATCAATGGTCAGGTAGAGGAAGTCTATGGCGGTCACAATATCATCCGAGCCTTTAACCGGGAAGAAGCCGTATTAAAGGAATTTAACGAGACGAATGGAATTTTGTATCAATCCGCTTGGAAATCGCAGTTTTTATCCGGTCTGATGCATCCGGTGATGACCTTTGTCGGAAATTTAGGCTATGTCGCTGTAGCAGTAGTTGGCAGTGTGCTGGCTGTTGGTGGTACGATTCAGGTAGGAGATATCCAGGCGTTTATCCAATATGTCAAGTCGTTTACTCAGCCGATTACCCAGATGGCACAGGTTTCCAATATGCTGCAATCTACCGTAGCTGCCGCGGAGCGTGTCTTTGAGTTTTTAGAAGAGGAAGAAGAGGATACGGTTGCCCTCCATCCGGCAAAGCAGGCAAAGATAGAAGGAGCAGTCTCCTTTGAACATGTACAGTTTGGCTACCAGCCGGATAAGATCATTATCCATGATTTTAGCTGTCAGGTAAAGCCTGGGCAGATGGTGGCGATTGTCGGACCGACCGGAGCTGGAAAGACCACGATGGTGAAGCTGTTGATGCGCTTTTATGATGTCAATCAGGGAAAAATTTTACTGGACGGGCAGGATGTCCGGGACTTTAATCGAAGCGAACTGCGAGAAAGCTTTGGAATGGTGTTGCAGGATACATGGTTATTTAAAGGAACCATTATGGAAAATATCCGTTACGGGAAGCTTTCGGCTACCGACGAAGAGGTAATTGCCGCGGCAAAAGCCGCCCATGCCCATCATTTTATTCAGACGCTGCCAGGCGGCTATCAAATGGAACTCAATGAAGACGCCAGCAACGTTTCACAAGGGCAAAGACAGCTTTTAACGATTGCGCGGGCAATTTTAGCCGACAACCCGGTGATGATTTTAGATGAGGCTACCAGCTCGGTAGACACCCGGACGGAAATCCGTATCCAAAAGGCAATGAATAACTTAATGAAGGGCAGAACCAGCTTTGTCATTGCCCACCGTCTTTCTACAATCAAAGATGCAGATGTGATTCTGGTGATGAAGGACGGCGATATTATAGAACAGGGCAGCCATGCCGAGCTGTTAGCAAAAGATGGCTTTTATGCCGGATTGTACAACTCTCAGTTTGAGGATGCCGGTTAAGAGCGCGATAACTGTGACGCTTTTTTCCGAAGCTCTTCTAAAAGCGTATAAGGAATCCGCAAGTTGCCCCGCCCGACTCCGATATGGATAGATGGTTTTGGCGTGCCGTGGAAGTCGGAACCGCCTGTTATCAGGAGCCCGAATTCTTTCGCGAGCCTGCGGATATAGTCCTCGTCTGCCTGCTCATGGTTGGAATAAAGCGTTTCAATGCCCAAAAGACCATAGCCGCACAGGCGGGTAAGCAGGGCGCGAAGCTCCTGGTCATCAAGATGGTACAGGAGCGGATGCGCGAGAACCGGGATACCGCCGGCAGATCGGATCAGATGAATGGCATCCTCCGGTTCAATAAATTTTCGCGGGATATAATAAGGAGTTTCATCTCCCAAGTAAAGGTCAAAGGCTGTTTTATAGTCTTTTGCCTGTTTGGTTTCTACCAGATAGCCGGCAAAATGGGCGCGGGTAATCACGGCTCCCGGATTGGAAGCCTGGATTGCCGCAATATCCAGACGAATACCCGCCTGTTCTAAGGCTGCTGCCATTCGCTCGTTTCGGTTATCCCGTTCCAGACGTGCCTGTTCTAAAGCCATGACTAACTCCTGCGAATGAGGATTGACCAAAAGCCCCAGGATATGAATGTCCTTTTCTCGAAAGGCAGCGGAAATCTCCACTCCCGGCACTACTTCTATAGGCGCCTCCGGGTGCTGTAAGCTATGACGGTCGGCAGCTTCGGCGGCTTCCGAAATACCAAACAGCGTATCATGATCCGTTAAAGCAAAGGCGGAAAGCCCGGCTTCTGCCGCCAGGTGAACTAACTCCTTTGGAGTGCAGGATCCGTCGGAGCAATGGGAATGGACGTGCAAATCAATGTATTTCATACACAACTCCTTTCTGCCGCAAGGAAAAAAGCAGATACCGATCTCTCTGCTGCTTCGGCATTGCGTTTATGATTGTTTCCAGTGTAACATAAAATCACTCATATATCCAGTAGGGGATTCATAGATTATACGGAAAAGTTTGATTGGGGGTACTGCCGTGGAATGGAAGAAACAGATGACGCGGGTGGGAAAGGCATTGTTGGCAAGCGTACTGTTGACGGCAATCTTGCTGTTCGTGATGGCTCTGATTTTGTATAAGGCGAACCTGTCCGGTCTGGCAGAGCATGTGATGGTTATTTTGATCTATTTGCTGGCTTGTCTGGCAGGAGGATTTCTATTAGGAAAGCAGGAGGAAAAACGGCGCTTCCTCTGGGGCGCCGGATTTGGAGCGCTTTATTTTTTCCTCCTGCTTTTGCTGGCTGCGGCAGCTCCTGGAGCAGACATGCAAAGGGAGATTCTTTCCAGTACCGGATTTTCCGCTGCCTGGGGCGAACGGGTACGGGTGCTTCTGATCTGCCTGTTGGGCGGAATGGCAGGCGGGATGTTAAGCTAACTTGCCCTCTAGTATGACCTGCCGGATAGACAAATCAGAAGGATCCGGGGTTAAGAGTACAAGATTGGCATATTTTCCAGGTTCTAAGCTTCCGATCTCCGAAAAACGTCCTAATTCCTTTGCCGGGTTTTCAGAAGCGCAGCGTATGGCGTCTGTCAACGGAATACCAAAGGAAACCACTCGTCTGACACATTCCATCAGGTTGACGGCAGAGCCGGCAATGGTGCCGTCTGCGAGCGTAGCCTTTCCGTTTTGTACTTGTACCGGCTGACCGCCCAGATTGTAAGCTCCGTCCGGCATTCCGGCGGCACGCATACTGTCGCTGATAAGCAAAATCCGTTCCGAACCGAACAGGCGGAACATCAGGCGGATCATAGCCGGATGAAGATGGATGCCGTCGCCGATTAACTCGACATGGACGTTTTGACATTCGGCAGCGGCGCCTACCAGACCCGGATCACGGTGGGCAAAGGGCAGCATACCATTGAAAAGATGTGTCACATGCGATGCGCCCGCCGCGAAGCCTGCCATTGCCTCCTGGTATCCGGCGGCGCTGTGTCCTAAGGAAACCGTGACTTGACCGGCTAGCGCTTTGATATAATCCAGAGCGCCCGGCAGCTCCGGGGCAACATCCGTCTGCGTAATGCACCCGCCGCAAAGCTTTTGGTAATGAAGGAAGGTCTCTACAGAAGGAAGCCTTAGATGCCTGGCGTCCTGCGCCCCCTTTTTTTGTTCGGAAAAAAACGGTCCTTCCATATGGATACCTAAAAAACGGGAGCCGTCTTGATCCTGGTAGGAGGAGGCAGAACGGAATACTTGTTCTAGCTGTTCCGGCGGAAGCGTCATCGTAGCCGGAGTAAAGCCGGTAACGCCGTTTTGCAGCAAGTAGTCTGCCATAATCGAAAGCGCCTGCTCGGAATCATCGCAGAAATCTACGCCCATACAGCCATGGAGATGAAGATCAATCAAACCAGGAATGACATAGGCTCCGTTGGCATCTAAACGATTATCCTCATCTGTTTCGGTATGGGAAATCGGGCAGACTTCTTGTATCAGTTTTCCTTTTATGACCAGACTTCCTTTCTGAAAGGTATGATCCGACATATAGAGGAGGGCATTGGTGATTAACATAACACAGCATCCTTTCTGTATCTAGTTTAGGCGGAGGCTTTAGGCAACAGGGCAAGCGCCGCCTGGTCGGCGACAATCGTCACATCGTTGTGAAGCTGTAATACCGAAGCCGGAACCTGCGGTGTAATCGGACCGGTGATAATATCCTTTAAAATCGTCGCTTTTGCTTCTCCATTGACAATCAGCAGGATTTTTTTTGCCTGCATAATACTTTTAATTCCCATCGTATAAGCAAATCTTGGTACGTCTTCTTTCCGTTCAAAAAAACGGGAATTGGCTTGAATCGTGCTTTCCGTCAGAGATACCCAGTAGGTTTCCTTTTCAAAGGCACTGCCTGGTTCGTTAAAACCGATATGACCGTTTAGTCCCAGTCCTAAAAGCTGCAGATCCACACCTCCCAGATCGGAAATAAGCTGGTCATAGCGGCGACATTCTTTGGCAGAATCGGGATTGCAGCCGTCCGGGAGGTAGGTATGCTCCGGGCAGATATTGATATGGCTGAAAAAATGCTCCTTCATATAGTAACGATAGCTTTGCGGATTGTCCGGCGACAGCCCGCAGTATTCGTCTAAATTGACAGAGCGGACTTCGGAAAAGTTCAGGTCTCCTTTCTGATACCATTCAATGAGCTGGCGGTAAACTCCTAGCGGGGTGGAACCCGTCGCCAGACCCAGCACACAATTTGGCTTCATAATTACCTGCGCCGAAATAATATTGGCGGCTTTCCGGCTCATGTCAGAATAGTCCTTTGCTTCATAAATACGCATATGGTTTCCTCTCCTTTACGGGATGCTTGACTATTTG
>CAJUFW010000154.1 GCA_910585655.1 uncultured Lachnospiraceae bacterium | reverse complement strand
AACCGGATAATGGGAAGGATGTATCTGATAATGAAAACAAAAGTAAAGGAGATGCGGAATGCGGCAGGACTGACACAGCAGCAGCTAGCGGAGTTGGTTCGCGTATCAGCCAGAACCATTATATCGATTGAAAAGGAGCAGTACAATCCATCCTTAATGTTGGCATATCGACTGGCGGTAGTGTTTCATACGACAGTTGAGGATCTGTGCTGTCTGGAAGAGAACAGACAGAGAGAGGAGGAACAGGATGAGGAGATCTAGACGTATGACTTATACGGAAAAAGTGCAACGGCGTATCCGTTTGCTGTATGCGCTGCTCGTGGGAATGCTGGCGTATATGGTGATGGTAGTGGAGTTAGGCGGCGGAGATTCCAGAGAAATGAGCGAATTTGCACAGAGCCTTAGCCGAACCCTTTATTTTAGCGGAATTATTTATATTATCAGTCGGATTATCTATTATAAAAGATTGTTGAAAAACCGTTTGCTTTTAAAGGAAAAGAGGCAGAAGGAACAGGATGAGCGGAATCAATATCTGCATGATAAAAGCGGCGGGTGGGCGATGGATGTTTTGTTGTTTTGCCTGTTGGTTATCACCTGGACTACTGCGTTGTTTAACAGAGAAGCGTTTTATACTTCCGTGGTGATTTTGGCAGCTGCGTCGGCGCTGAAGTTTGGGAGTTACTGGTATGCGAGCCATAAGATAGACACTGGGGAAAAGGATAGAAGATGGCTATAGGAGTGTTGACAGTGTGTTTGTGTTGTGATACACTGGTGATGTAATATATAAAGTTACAATAATAAGGAGGAGAGTTATTATGAACCGGATAGTAGAAGAATTAAAAGCAACAAAGACTTTTTATGTAGCCACCATGGACGGTGATCAGCCGCGTGTGCGCCCATTCGGCAGTGTAACTGAAATCGACGGCAGTCTTTACATCTGTACCAATAATACAAAGGATTGCTACAAGCAGATGATGGAGAACAGCAAAATAGAAATCTGCGGTATGGGAGAGGACGGCACCTGGATACGAGTGACAGGCAGAGCCGTCCGTGATGATCGGGATGAGGCGCGGAAAGCAATGTTAGAGGATCCGACCGGTCCGAGCAGGCTGTATAAGCTGGGAGATGGGATCTTTGAGGTATTGCGGATTGAAGACGCCGTATGCACCAAATATTCTTTTAGCAAGGAGCCAGAGGTGATCCGCTAAAAAGCTCCTGCCGCTTTGGAATCGAATCTGCCGCCCCATTTCTGGAAACAGTGATGGAGGCGGCTTTTGCTGCGGCATAAAGTGCTGCTTCTGTTCTTTCTTTCTCCGTTGTTTTTCGGGAAAGCAGCAATTCCGTAAAAAAGTAACCAGTAAAGGTATCTCCGGCGGCAGTGGTATCCAGAACCTTTGCCGGAAAACAGGCTTGTTGACAAAGTTCTTCTTTCCAGAAGCAGACCGCCCCTTCCTCGCCTAATGTAAGGACGATGCCTGCATTTGGGCAAAGCTGTTTCAGTTTTGCCATAATAGCAGTAGTTTTGGTTTCCCCGGTCATTTGAAAAGCTTCTACTTCATTTAAAATCAGCCATGACAACTTATCCAGACCGCAGTTTTTTAAATCAGGATGATAAGGAGAAGGATTTAAGATCAGTTCCATTCCTTTTGCGGCAGCCGTTTGGATTAAATAAGGAAGCTCGTTGATTTCGTTTTGCAGTACCAGCCGATCTCCGTTTGTAAAGTGTTGCAGAATCTGGTCGATTTCCGCCTTGCTCTGCGCCTGGTTTGCGCCTCCAAATAATAAAATACTGTTCTGTCCCTGCTGGTCTACCTGAATGATCGCATGACCGCTCGGCAGATCGGAGGAAAGAAGAAAGTCGGTCCTAACTCCATAATACGTACAGGCTTCTTTTAATGCTTCTCCGTCAGCGCCGATCTTACCGGCAAGATAGGTGTCGGCTCCGGCTTTGGAAAAGGCAATCGCCTGGTTTAATCCTTTGCCGCCGCAAAAGGTCTGCAGTTTGCCGGATGCGATAGTTTCTCCAGGGGAGACGATATGCTCAACCTGATAAACGCGATCTAGGTTTAAGGAACCAAAGACCAATACCCGTGGAGCAGGAGGAAGGAATTCCGATAAATCACGCTGGTACAATCTGGTCATGCCACCATTGTCCTCCTGTACCATAGTAGAAAATGTCCAGTTATACCGCTCATAGAAACTGGTATGGTCCGTCACGAGATAAAGCGTAGAAAGCCCAAACTGTGCCATATCCTGACAGACAAAATGTAAAAGCCGTCCGGCGATGCCTTGCCCGCGGTATTCCTCTTCTACATAAAGAGCGCATAAGTTCGGAGCGAGATCCTTGCGGTCATGGAAGTCATTTTTGATTACTCCGCAGCCTGCGATGATATCCTGTTGTTCGTTTTGGAGGAAATACCACTGAGGGACGGCAAAAAAGCCGACGGCAGGAAAGCCGACAGAAACAGAGTCGAAGCCACCAGCCTCCTGTGTCATATGATGGCTCAGGCATTCTTCCATACTTTCCCGGTAAGCCTCTAACGGGATTCCCCATTTGTCGGAAAACCATGCGGCGGCAGCAGACAGACATCCCGGGTGGTTCCGCAGGGGCAGGATTGGTAGTTCGTGGGAGGATTGAGGATTCATAAAATCATCCTTTCTGTAAAAATACTTTTCTTTATTTCACATAAATGGATTCGTGCTCTCTTTGCAAATTCCTATAAATTCCTATGCTATTTGTTTTCGTTTATTATACACAGTACCATTCTAAATAGCAACCCAATTATCAAAAAGCACTTCTCGCAAACAGTAAAAAATCAAGAACCTTTCATCAAAAAGTAAAATAATAATCCATTTTAGCAGAATCAGAATCCCAAACGGTAAAAAACAAGGGCTTACATTTTACAGGAAAATCCGTTACAATAATAGAGAGCAAAACGGATTTCAGGGTCGCGCTGCGCCGGCTCTTAGAAAGCGAACAGGCAAGCTTGGTAATGATACAGGAAACGGCTTGCCCAGACAAGTAGTCGCAGCAGGAAGGATAGGGAGAAAAAGCAACATGAAACAGACGATTCAAAATCTGCTGCAGGATAGAGGGGGAAACTATATTTTACCGTTTTTCTGGCAGCATGGGGAGACCGAGGAAGTATTGCGCGAATATATGGGCGCTATTTATGACTGCGGAATTGGCGCCGTTTGCGTAGAAGCCAGACCACATCCGGACTATGTAGGACCGCAGTGGTGGCATGATATGGATATTATTTTAGACGAAGCCAGAAAGCGTGAAATGAAGGTATGGATTTTAGATGACGCCCATTTCCCGACCGGCTTTGCCGCAGGAAAAATGACCGACGCTGCGCCGGAGCTATGTAAGCAGTATATCAATATCAGTCAGGCAGATGTCTGCGGACCGATGCCGCAGGCGTTATTAAAGGTAGGGGAGATGGCAAAATATACGCCGAATCCGTTTGCAGGCGGAATGGCTTCCATGTTTATGCGGGGAGCAAAGGTACGAGAGTTTGACGACGATAAGCTGATCGCGGTCATTGCCTCCAAGCTTGACGGTGAAGGCAGCGGCGACCATGTGGACGATACGTTGCTTGATATTACCGGCTATGTGAAGGATGGAGTGCTGGATTGGGACGTGCCGGACGGAATGTGGCGGATTTTTGTTCTGTACGCTACGAAAAACGGCGGCGGACGTACGGATTACATCAATATGCTTGATGAAGCGTCCTGCTGGGTACAGATCGACGCGGTTTATGAACCGCATTGGGAGCATTATAAAGAGGATTTTGGTAAAACGATCGCCGGATTTTTCTCTGATGAACCAGCGATTGGCAATACGGTAGGATTTGATATGAACGAATCCATCGGACGGAGGGCGATGCCTCTGCCATGGAGTAAGCATATGCCGGGAATGTTAGAGGAGCAGTTAGGCTCCGACTATATCCGACTGCTTCCGGCTCTCTGGGCAGATGCCGGGGAGGAGGAGCTGACGGCAAAGGTTCGCTATGCCTATATGGATAGTGTGACCAAGCTGGTAGACCGCTGCTTTGCCAGCCAAATCGGCAAATGGTGCGAGGAGCATGGCGTTGAATATATTGGTCATATTATTGAGGACAATAACCAGCACAGCCGTTTAGGCTGCAGCCAGGGTCATTATTTCCGGTCGATGTACGGGCAGCATATGTCCGGAATTGATGATATCGGCGGTCAGGTGTTGTTAGGCGGGGAAAATCATAACCGCGCCAAAGGCTTTGGTCCTGCCGGGGACGGAGAGTTTTATCATTTTGCGTTGGGGAAGCTGGGTTCTTCCTTTGCTCATATCGATCCGAAGAAGCAGGGGCGGGCAATGTGTGAAATTTTTGGCGCCTATGGCTGGGACTTTGGTGTACGAAAAATGAAATATGTGCTGGATCATTTCCTGGTGCGCGGAGTCAATACGTATGTGCCTCATGCCTTTTCTCCAAAGGCATTTCCGGATCCGGACTGCCCGCCTCATTTTTATGCTCATGGAGAAAACCCGCAGTATCGCCATTTCGGAAAGCTGATGCGCTATATGAACCGGATGTGCGAGCTGCTAAACGGCGGTCTGCACGTAGCTCCGGTTGCTATGCTTTATCATGGAGAGGCAGAGTGGACAGGGGATTATATGTTTCTTCAAGAGCCGTCAAGGCAGCTTTTGGAACATCAGATTGATTTTGATGTCGTACCGTCGGATTTGTTTGCCAATATGGGCTATTTTAACGCTTCTTTTGATAACACCTTAAAGGTCAACGGCGAGGAATATCAAACGCTGGTGGTGCCGTATGCGCAGTTTATCACAGAAGAGGTAGCTGCCTTTGCCGGAGCAGCCGCCAAGAAAGGTTTCCCGGTGATCTTTATCGACGGGCTTCCGGAGGGAATCTGTGGAAAATGTGATCCTCAGACAGAAAAAGCATTGATAGAGGGCTTGGAAGCCTGCCAGGTGGTTTATCTGGAAGATTTGGTAGCAGCGTTAATAAAACAGCACTTGCATGAAGTTGCTTCAGAAACATCGTTTGCGCGGCTGCGTTATTATCACTATATCAAAGACGGGGCGCATCTGTATCTGTTTTCCAACGAAGATCCAGGGAAGGCGTTTGACGGGACGATAGTGGTTCCGATAAAGGGCGCAGTTTCTCTCTATGACGCGATGGAAAATCTGGTCTACCCGGCGTTTGCTACGGAATGCGAAAAGGGGACGAAGCTTCATGTTCATTTGGAACCATACCAGACGGAGCTTTATGTGTTTGATGACTTAAAAGAGTTTGAGACAGTGAAGGCCTGTCCGGCTGGCGGGGAATGGAAAGCGTTAGACAAAGAGTGGAAACTTTCTTTTGCAGAAAATAAGGAATATCCTAAGTTCCATGATGAAGAGACGATAAGCGAATTAGTCAACGTCGGCAGGCAGCATCCGGACTTTTCCGGCTTCATGCGCTATGAGACAGAGATTGTACTGGAAGAGGCAGGAAATCAGGAAGCAAGCGGAACAGATACGGCAGACGGACGAATCGGAGAAAATCAGACGCTGCTTAATATCGAAGATGCCTATGAGGGCGTAGAGGTATGGATCAATGAGGAGTATATCGGTATGAAGATCTGCCCTCCATATACGTTTGATATTACCAAGGCAGTACAGACAGGGAAAAATCATGTGCGGATTGAAGTGGCAAATACCCTCTTTAACCGCGTTCAGGCGCTGAACGGAGCAGGCGGAAGCCCGATGAGAGGCGGTCCGTCTGTAATCGCACCGAGCGGAATCGTAGGTAAGGTCAGTGTGGTAGCGAAGTAAAAAAAGGAATCATCGTTTAATGAAGAAAGACTGCCTGTGAAAACAGTAACGATCACAGGCAGTCTTTTTTGCTTGCCAAATGGTTTCGTCTGTTTTATAATAAAATTGACAGTAACTGACAGTTACTTTAAATTGTTATCTTATATTGAAAGGAAAATTAGAGCATAATTTGATAGATTCCATCCTGGAGGTCAGTATACAGGCAAATAAAGGTCTGATAAAAGAATGGAGAGGAGATGTGCATATGTGTCACGCGTTATTGGAGATTATGGAGCCGGAAATAAAGAGATTTATGGCAGAAGGTAAGGAAGAAGGTGTTCGGGAGGGTATTAAGGAAGGCATTAAAAATCTGATTCTGACACTTTGCGAACTTGGTATGAACAGAGAGGATACAAAGGATATCGTTTCCAAACGTTACCCACTAACAGAGGAAGAATTAGATCAGTATCTGGAGGAGTTTTTTTAATCTGACGGGCGAGCCGGTTCTCCATCCGTCTGCGTCGGTATCCACACAAAGAGCAAAGGCATACCGACGAGAGAGAGTTATAGACGGATGGAGAGGACTGCATTTTAGTGTAGATTGTAGGTGTATACATAGTCTGACCAGTCGCCATAGATTTTTTGACCGTTGATTACGGCATAAGGTCGGATATAGTACGTAGAGTTTTTGTCTTTCGGAAGTTTTTCCGAATAGGAAGTTTTTGTTTTGTCGATCTGCTTATGATAAACGATAAAGTTTGGGCTGCTCTTGCTTTGTGGCGGACCGAAAAAGGAATCTAAAATCAGCAGATCGTATCCGTCTGCCCCAACGGCTTTTTTCCAGGAAAGCTTCAGGGTGCCTTTGGTATAGCTACCTGTAAAGTTTTTGACTGCTGGAGCAATCAGAAATTCTTTGATAAGAGTTCCATGATAGCTGCCTTTTCCTGTTATTTTAATCTGCCCAAAGCCTATTTTTTTGTTATTGCTGTAGGAAACCATATAGTCAGTGCCTTTTTTTAGCTTTTTTCCTTCATAGGTTACGTTGACAGAAGGTTTGACTGCTTTGCCGGTATAGGAGGTAGAGCCAGTGACGGTGATAATTGCTTCTGGGATATTGTCTTTGGAAGTCTGTCTGACATCCATTTGGTAAAGATCGGCATAGGGGGTCATTCCATCGGAGTAGACCCAGTAAACAAAACCATCCTGGTATTTCAATTCTTCCGCTCCGTTGAGGCGGGCATGCTGCATCGAGACAGCCTTTTTTAAAATCTTGCCGTTTGAAGAGATAATGGAATAATAGGAATTGACAAATTTGCCGTTTTTATCCCATTTTTCCCACATTACCAAAACCTTATCTTCGGCAATCGGCACCATAGCGGAGGCTCTAGCTTCAGCGCTTTTATAATTGGTCAGCCATAAAATCCCTGTATCGGTATAAATCTCTTCTTTGGCTTCAGAAGTCTCGGAAGTTTCAGAAGTTCCGGAGGTTCCGGTTCTGGAGGAAGCAGAAAGAACAGGTTCTACCGTCCCGAAATCCAAAATCTGTAAAAACATTTGCTGCTTTTCGTTTTTCTCTGCGCTTGTCATAGATTTTGCCGAGGAACCAACAAGTACGATTCCGGTGTTTAACTCTCCGATCCCGGTCAGTCTGGCATTGGTGCGGTTATCACCTAGATCACCATAAAAATGAAAAGGAACCTGTCCGGTGGAGTATTCATATCGTATTGGCTCCCGGTTGATATTGATATGGAAGCCACGCGGGTATGCGTCTCCATGATCGGCAAACACAACGGCGCCATCTGCCAGGGTTTTTGTCACCAAAACTGCCTGATTGAAAGAATGGCCGGTATAGCTGCCATAATCGCGGTTTCGTTCCATCGTGCGGGTATCTACGCAAAATACCTTGTTGGATTGATGACCATTATACATGCCTCTTCCATAGGAGCAGATTAAGATATCTTTGCGGAAGGTCATTGCACAATTACCACTGCTAAACGGATTGATGGTAGCCCAGCTCTCTTCGGGATTGAGGGAATCCGTATCCTCACATTTGTTTAAAAAACGTCCGGCAGAATCGTATTGGTAAATGGCAAAGGTGACGATGCTATGGTTCCTTTTTTCATCATTCTGCCCGCAGGCGATGTAAAAGTTTCCATCCTGGTCGCAGCAAACTCCGCCAATCAAAGGCATAGGCTTGGCAATTTCTATCGTGTCGGAAATAGCCAGATTTTTGCCGATATGGGAAATATAAACGGTTTCCTCGTCTGCATAGGCGATGGTATAGGTTCCGTTTTGGTCAAAAAAATCACTGACCGGAGATACTTCATTCCAGTTAAAGTTGCCGCGCGTACCGTATTGATAACTTTTTGTATCCAGTTCTGTTCTTAAAGGAATCAGCTTTTTACGGAGAACAGCCGTTTCCTGAACGGTATTGGCAGAGGTTTTATCAGCAGCCGATACCATAAACTCTCTTCCTGTGACAGGAAAAAAAGAAGCAATCAAAAGCGCCGCCAATAAAAAGACAGGTAAAACCGTTCGGTATAGAATAGTTTTCGTGACATCCTCCCCCGCCTATAGAGGAGGGGGCTTCCTTTCGCAAAAGAGCGAAC
>CAJUFW010000153.1:7279-8418 GCA_910585655.1 uncultured Lachnospiraceae bacterium | reverse complement strand
ATGTGACTGGAGTTCAGACGTGTGCTCTTCCGATCTATGGGTTCTACAGATGTAGGCGATGTAAGCTGGCTGGTGCCGACGGCTCAGATCAATACGGTTTGCTTTGCCTCAAAGGCTCCGGGACATAGCTGGCAGAATGTTTCCTGCGGTCATACCTCGATTGGGCATAAGGGGTTGTTACATGCCGGAAAGGTACTGGCAGGAGCAGCGATTGATTTGTTTGAACAGCCAGAGCTGATAGAAGAAGCAAAGAAGGAGTTTGAAGCGGCAGCCAAGGGAGGGTATTACTGCCCGGTACCGGCAGATGCCGTATTAAGACCGATTGAAGTGTAAAAATAAAATATAAAGTCTTACAGTTGACAAAAAACTGAATATTTGCTAAAATAGACTATGTTAGGTTTATAAAATTTTTATAAATCATGTAGCAAATACATAGTGCGCGGAGCCTGTTTTTAGTATAGAAACAGTCCGTAGACAGAGTAGGAGGAACATATGCAGCAAAGGAATATTGCACTGTGCGTAGTTTTATCGATTGTCACCTGTGGTATTTATGGAATTTACTGGTTTGTTTGTATGGTAGATGAGTTAAATGCAGCGGCAGGTGAGGAAAATGCAACCTCAGGTATTGTAGTCTTTTTGTTAGGTTTAATCACCTGTAGCATTTATCTATTTTACTGGTATTATAAAGCCGGCGAGAAGGTAAACGCTGCCAGGGCATTACATGGTATGCCTACTGATTCCAACAATGCGATTCTTTATCTGCTGCTTGCTATTTTCGGTTTATCTATCGTAAACTACTGCCTGATCCAGTCTGAGTTAAACAAAATGGCAGATTTTTAAGTATGCCGCAGATGCCGGCGATACTCTAAAATAGAGAGCGAAACGGCAGATATCAGACAGGAGTCAGAAAAGCATGGAAAAGAACTGGAAAAACAGAAGAAATGAAGTCATAAAGGGCATCCTGATCCTCTTGGGGATCGGGATGCTTTATGCGTTATTTAGCACAATAACCGGATTGCGGATTCCCTGTGTCGTGTACGCGCTGACCGGCTTATATTGCCCTGGCTGCGGCGTCACCAGAATGTGTCTTTCGCTGCTTCGGTTTGACTTTAGAACCGCCTTTTTCTGCAATCAGCTTT
>CAJUFW010000153.1:0-7269 GCA_910585655.1 uncultured Lachnospiraceae bacterium | reverse complement strand
CATTCGCTACGGGGACTGCAAGACCGGAAAGGCAGGAACAGCACTGCTCATAACGCTGATCGTCCTCTTCCTGGCATTCGGTATACTACGCAACCTGCCAGGGATGGAAGCCCTGCAGCCGCCGAAAATATAGAGTTACGCTTGCAAGCAGGAAAAAGAGCGTGTATAATGGTGACAGAACGAAGTCCATCTTCGGTGGACTCAAAAATCAGTCTCGGAACGAAAGCACCCCTGGGAGGAAATCTTGACGCGCTGCTTTGCGGCAAGATTTCTCTCCCCTTTAAAGGGGTGCTGTAGTGCAGAGACGGAACTTAAATAGGAGGAAAGAAATGGCAAAGGAATTACCAAAAAGAAGTGAAGTCCGGGTGGAGGATACCTGGGCGGTCGAGGATATTTACCCAAATTTACAGGCGTGGGAGAAGGATCTGGAGGCAGCAAAGGAGATTGGCGCAAAGCTGGCTTCCTGTCAGGGAAAGATTGGAGAGAGCGCAGCGCAGCTTTTGGAGGCTTTCCGTCTGTATGAGGAAGGAAGGAAAAAACTTAGTCTGACAGGCAATTATGCCAGCCGTTGCAGCGATGTTGATACCAAAAATACGGAAAATCAGGCATTGACACAGAAGGTTCAGTCGGTATCGGTTAGGATCGGCAGCCAAATCGCTTTCTTGGAGCCGGAAGTTTTGGCGTTAGAAGAGACGGTTCTGGAACAGTTTTACCAGGAAGAGCCGGCTTTACGCGATTATGAAATTGCGATCAAAGAGATTCGCCGTCAAAAGGCACACCGTCTTTCGGCAGAAATGGAAATGCTTTTGGCGTCTGCCGGAGAAGTGACCAGTACTCCGTCGTCTGTCTTTGCGATGTTTAACAACGCCGATGTACAGTTCCCGGAGATCGAGGACGAAAACGGCGAAACCGTACGGATTACTCATGGACGCTTCCGTCCGTTGGAGGAAAGCGGCGATCGTCGGGTAAGAAAAGACGCGTTTGAAGGATTATACCATACGTACGATCAGTATAAAAATACGCTGGCGGCTGCTTACAGTGGACAGGTAAAACAGCTAATGTTTTTGGCAAAAGCCAGAAACTATGCTTCTACCTTAGAGGCAGCAGTCGATCGAAACAATGTTTCCCCGACGGTTTATCACAACCTGGTGGAAGTCATCAATGAAAATATGGATAAAATGCACCATTATGTACGTCTGCGGAAGCAATGTCTTGGCGTGGACGAGCTGCATATGTACGATGTTTATGTACCAATGATTTCCGAGGTGACAAAGGAGATTCCGTTTGAAGAAGCAAAGAAAACCGTTCTGACTGCTCTGGCGCCGTTGGGAGAGCGTTATATCAGTCTGTTAAAAGAGGGCTTTGAACATCGCTGGCTGGATGTTTATGAGAACGAAGGAAAAAGAAGCGGCGCTTATTCGGCAGGAGCTTACGGCGTCCATCCGTTTGTCCTTCTAAACTACAACAATACCCTGGATGCCCAGTTTACTTTGGCGCATGAGATGGGACATTCCTTACATTCTTATTTTTCCAATGAAAAACAGTCGTTCTTAAATGCAGGCTATAAGATTTTTGTGGCAGAGGTTGCTTCTACCTGTAATGAAATCCTGTTGATGGAATATTTGCTTGCTCATACGGAGGACAAGAAGGAACGGGCGTACTTGATTGATTATTATATGGATTGCTTTAAGAGTACCGTATACCGTCAGACGATGTTTGCCGAGTTTGAAATGCTGACCAACGCGATGGCAGAGCGTGGGGAAAGCCTGACGGCAGATGCCTTAAATAAGGTATATTGGGATCTGAATAAAAAGTATTTTGGTCCGGATATGATATCCGATCCGGAGATTGCTTTGGAATGGGCAAGGATTCCGCATTTTTATTATAATTTTTATGTTTATCAGTATGCGACCGGATTTTCAGCCGCCGTGGCGATTGCGCGCCGGATTTTAAAGGAAGGGGAACCTGCAGTAGCAGATTACATGAAGTTCCTTTCTAGCGGCTGTACCGATGCGCCGGTAGAATTGTTGAAGATTGCTGGTGTAGATATGACAACGAAGGAGCCGATCCAGGCAGCGATGGATGTGTTTGGCGAGTTGTTAGAGGAAATGGAAACGCTGCTTTAAACAAAGCCGGAAAATAGAAAAGAGGAAGAGAACAATGGCAAAAGAATTACCAAAAAGAAGTGAAGTTCCGGTAGAGCATACTTGGGCAGTCGAGGATATTTATCCGGATCTGACCGCCTGGGAGAAGGAGACGAAAGAAGTCAGAGAACTATCGGGAGAGCTGGCGCAGCGAAAGGGCAGGCTGGGAGAAAGTGCGGAAATGCTGTACAACGCCTTAAAGTTGTATGAGGGAATCCGACGTAGAATGAACTGGGGCTTTAGCTATACGAGTCTATGCAGCGATGTGGATTCTGCCAATACCGAAAATCAGGCTAGAGCGCAGAGTATGCTCTCGTTAGAGGTAGAATATCAGAGTCAGATTGCTTTTTTCGAGCCGGAAATCATTCAGATTCCGGAAGAAACTTTGACAGCCTGGTATCAGGAGCTGCCGGATCTGGAGTACTTCCGGAATACGATTTATAACATTCGGCGGTTAAAGGAGCATGTGCTGTCCGAGGAGCAGGAGGCGCTGTTGGCTTCTGCCGGAGAGATGGGAAATACCCCGGAACATATTTTTTCGATGTTTAACAACGCCGACGTAAAGTTCCCGGAAGTTGAGGATGCAGACGGAGAACGGGTGCGGATTACTCACGGACGTTTTATACCGCTCTTGGAAAGCCCGAACCGCCGGGTGAGAAAGAAGACGTTTGAAGCCTTTTACCATACGTATGAACAGTTTCAGAATACGTTGGCAGCAGCGTACAGCGGTCAGGTAAAGCAGTTGATTTTCCAGGCGAAAGCCAGGCATTACGGTTCGACCTTAGAAGCTGCCGTGACGCAGAACAATGTCCTTCCGGCTGTCTGCCAGAACCTGATTGCGGCGATGCACGACAACCTTTCAAGCCTGCACCGTTATGTACGGTTAAGAAAGAAATGTCTGGGCGTAGACGAGCTGCATATGTATGATATTTATACGCCGATTGTAGCGGATGTAGCAGTGGAGATTCCGTTTGAACAGGCAAAAGAAACCGTGCTGGCTGCTTTGGAGCCGCTCGGAGAGCGTTATACCAGCATTTTAAAAGAAGGCTTTGCCAACCGCTGGATTGATATCTATGAGAATGAAGGTAAGGTCAGCGGCGCATATTCCGGAGGACCGTACCGGGTTCATCCGTTTGTGCTGTTAAATTATGCCGGGACGTTAGAGGAGCAATTTACCTTGGCGCATGAAATGGGACATGCTCTGCATTCCTATTTTTCCGATGAAAACCAGTCATATTTAAACTCAAACTATACGATGTTTGTCGCCGAAGTAGCTTCTACGGTCAATGAAGTACTGTTGATGGAGTATCTGCTGGCACGCACCGAGGATAAAAAGGAACGTGCGTATTTGATCAACCACTACTTAGACAGCTTTAAGGGAACAGTATTCCGTCAGATGATGCTCTCAGAGTTTGAAATTGAGACAAACGCGATGGCAGAGCGAGGCGAAAGCCTGACGGCAGAAGCTCTAAAGAAGGTTTATTATCGACTGAATGAGGAATATTATGGACCGGATATGGTATCCGATCCGGAGATCGCGATTGAATGGGCGAGGATTCCGCATTTTTATTATAATTTCTATATGTATCAGTATGCTTCCGGCTTCTGTGCGGCAGTTTCCATTGCCAAGCAGATTTTGGCAGAAGGAGAGCCGGCTGTAAAGGCTTATTTGGAATTTTTATCCAGCGGCTGCACCGACGCTCCGGTAGAGCTGTTAAAGATTGCCGGAGTGGATATGACGACCAAGGCGCCGATCCAGTCTGCTTTGGATGTCTTTGCCGGACTGGTGGAGGAATTAGAAGGTCTGATGGCATAACCAAAAGAATTAAATAAGAACACGGCTGCCGTCCGGCAACCGTGTTTGCTACAGGGCTGTGAAAAAATAGGGGTTTAAAAACTCCGGTTTTCACAGCCTTTTTTGTAGGATAGGAAAGTTCTCCAGGCAGGATTTTTATTTATGAAATTTCAGCAAAAACTATTGAATATACAAAAGTTTTTGGGTATATTAGTAATAAAGGAGGCGATATTATGATCGTAAGACCCCATTATTTAGATTTGTTGAAAACTTATCGTGATGTTCCGTTGGTAAAAATTCTTGCGGGTATTCGCCGCTGTGGGAAATCCACAATTTTAGAAATGTTACAGGAAGATTTGATAAAAAGCGGCATCCCCGCCGATCATATTGTGAGTATGCGCTATACCTCGGAAGATTTTGACGACGGCATGACTGACAAAGATATGTATCATGCTATCAAAGAAAACATGACAGACGGTGAGCGCTACTATCTTCTGCTTGATGAAGTACAGGAAATTACAGGTTGGGAAAAAGCCGTCAACAGCTTGCTTGAAAATGCCAACACAGACATCTATGTGACCGGTTCCAATTCCAAGCTGATGTCAAGTGAAATATCCACCTATCTGACGGGACGGTATATCTCTATTCCTGTATTTACATTGTCCTTTGCTGAATATATGGAATTTAAAAAGACAAGCGAACACGCGCCAAAAGATCTTTTGAACGAGTATATTCGCATGGGTGGTTTTCCTATCGTCGCTCTGAGTAATTTTGATGAGGGTACAGCGTATCAGATTGTTGAGGGTATTTACAATTCCGTTATTACCAGTGATATAACAAAACGACATAATGTTACAAACTT
Source organism: uncultured Lachnospiraceae bacterium (assembly GCA_910585655.1). Classification (GTDB taxonomy): domain Bacteria; phylum Bacillota; class Clostridia; order Lachnospirales; family Lachnospiraceae; genus MGBC131033. Next base: position 2,468 of record CAJUFW010000153.1, on the reverse strand, counting down.
TGATCTATTTAATCGTGTTGTGAGATATATCGTTGAAAATGTCGGCAAAACTTTTTCTGCAAACGCTATCGTAAAGTTTCTGAAAAGTGAAGGGCATTCTCTTTCGGTGGAATCGATATATAACTATCTGGAATGGCTGGAGAAAGCCTTTGTGATCTACCGCTGTAGGCGATACGACTTGCAAGGAAAATCCGTGTTGAAGACACAGGAGAAATTTTATCTTGCCGATGCTTCTCTGAAATATTGTGTGATGGGCTTTCATCCTAAGTTTGTTGCGGCTATGCTTGAAAATATAGTGTATTTTGAGCTTCGTAGAAAAGGCTATGAGGTATATATTGGTAAGAACGAAACGAAAGAAATCGACTTTGTGGCAGTACGGCGTGATGAGCGTATCTATGTACAGGTATGCCGTAATTTGCCTGAAGAATCCGACCGTGAGGTTTCCAATCTACTTGAAATCAAAGACCACTATCCAAAGTATGTAGTAACGCTTGATGAACTTGCTGCTGGCAATATCAACGGCGTCAAGATTGTGCATTTAGCGGATTTTTTATATGATATGTCTGTTATGAAAAATCATTTGTCTAATCGCGTGATATAGAGTATAATCAATATTAAAATAAGCCGAAGCCATTTTATGGCTTACAGGAGGAGGAATCTTAACATGGCATGGTATGATGAAGCAGTTTTTTACCACATTTACCCATTAGGGCTGACAGGAGCGCCAAAACAGAATACTTACGGAACGCCGGAGCCGCGGTTGCGTACGCTGTTTCCATGGATTACCCATATAAAGGAACTGGGCTGTAACGCTATTTATATAGGTCCATTGTTTGAATCAGTGGGACATGGGTATGAAACGACTGATTATAAAAAGCTGGACAGCCGTCTGGGGACGAATGAGGATTTGACGGAGTTTGTAGCAAGGTGCCACAAAGAGGGTATCCGTGTGATTTTAGACGGGGTGTTCAACCATACGGGGCGGGATTTTTTTGCCTTCCAGGATATCAAGAAAAACAGAGAGCATTCATTTTATAAGGACTGGTACTGCAATGTAAATTTCTGGGGGAATAATCAATTTAACGATGGATTTTCTTATCAGAATTGGGGCGGCTATGATCTGCTGGCAAAGTTAAACCAGGGAAATCAAGAGGTACGAAATTATATTTGTGATGTGATCCGCTTTTGGGTATCGGAATTTGACATTGACGGAATCCGGCTGGATGCAGCGGACGTGCTGGACTTTGGCTATATGCAGACCTTACGGCGAGTAGCGAATGAAGTAAAACGGGATTTCTGGCTGATGGGCGAGGTGATCCATGGAGACTATAACCGTTGGGTAAACGAGGGAACGTTACATTCCGTAACCAATTATCATCTGCACAAGGCGCTCTATTCAGGGCATAACGACCACAATTATTTTGAAATTGCCCATACGGTCAAACGGCTGTATGATATGGGTGGAGGTCACTCGGACGGTCTAAAGCTTTACAATTTTGTGGACAATCATGATGTAGAGCGGATCTATACGAAGCTGACTGAAAAAGCGCATATTACCCCGGTACACATTTTACTTTATACGCTGCCGGGTGTGCCGTCTGTTTATTATGGATCTGAATTTGGAATCGAGGGGAAAAAGGAACGTTATTCTGACGATTCTCTGCGACCTGCCCTGACGCTTACCGATTATGCGGATGCAATCGAAAAAAATCCGTTGACAAAGTTGATTGCGGCGTTAGGAAAGATCCGTCAGACGACACCAGCGCTTTCTTATGGGGATTACCGGGAACTGCTTTTAAGAAATCGGCAGTATGCGTTTTCCAGGAATTACGAAGGAACTTCCGTACTGGTTACAGTCAACAACGATACCAGTGATTTTGTGATGACGCTGCCGGCTGGTTCCGTCAGCGAATATGTAGGAGCATTGTCGGGGGAGCGGGTTTCAGTCAACGGCGGCAATTTAGTGGTCAACGTAAGAGCCAACAGCGGCGATATCTGGATTCCGGTAACAGACGAAGCATCCTTACCAGAGGGAATCGGGAAACTGGCAGAGGCTGTGATACAAAACGAGCCGATCCAAAAAGAAGAAAAAACGACAGTAGAAGAGGTCAGGGAACAGAAGGTAGAAAAGACCGAGGAAGCAGAGCCAGCCAAACCGACCAAGCAGCCAGAGGAAAAGGACGCGTCAGACCCGGAACACAGCAGGCAGTATGAAGAGGGCAGAATTGCCGGACTGCAGGAAGCAATTTTGGCGATTATGGAAAAGAACGGTCCGGTAACGGATCAGATGAGACGGGATGTCAGGGAAAATGTTTATCATGATTCCCTGATTGCGTGGATCAAAAGCTTCCGCTAGATAGAGATTGCAGGGAGAAGTTTAAAAAAGGAGACTGCCTTGACTAAGGCGGTCTCCTTTTTTTTGGTGCGCCCAGTATGGGCGCAATCTAATCGGTGAAAGTCCGTAACAC
>CAJUFW010000152.1:6032-8428 GCA_910585655.1 uncultured Lachnospiraceae bacterium | reverse complement strand
TCCTTTTCCCGGTTTAGAGCGTTGAACGCTTCCGACAGCCACAACGGTTCTTTTTGGATTGTTACCATAGTCGGCTCCTTTCTTATATTAGACATTTGTCTAATCAATATTGTATAATAGATATCTAATATATAACACTATATTAGATATTTGTCAACAGAAAATATTTTATATTTGTCTAATCATATAAAAAAAATAGATGTCTCCAGCTATTTCCTGCCAGATACATCTATCTTGTCAATCAAACTTTATGTTATTTTCATAAATAAACGCAATCAGCAGTTATTCCTCCCTATCCCAATCTACCTGATTCCGCATATAACGAATCACCACCAGCAATAGCGCCACAAAAAGGCAAAATACACAAATCCCTACCAAAGCCTGCAGCCGATATTTTTCCACAAACCCGGAAAAGGAATATCCTGCCCCAAAATGGTACGTAACCCGCCCGGTACTATCTTTACTAAAGGATTCTTCAAACGATTTAATCATGGTCGAAAGCACCCATATCACTACTAAGCCCAATGTCCCGATGCTTCCTGTGATAATCCCGGAAATCATCAGCCATTTATTCGTATGTTTTCTTTTCGCTTCTTTCTCTTTTGCTGCCCACGCGATTGCTTTTGTTGTTTCCTTTTCTTGCTTCTGCCCGCTTTCCGGATTCCTCTCTGTGCCAGACATGCCCATCGTCGTAAAAACATCCGCCTCCGCCGCTTTTGTCGTATCAAAAGCAGACGGCTCTCCCAGCAGCAAATAATCGGTCGTTATTTCAAACAGACGGCTTAACTGTATAATATTTTCGGTATCCGGTATGGATTCGCCTAACTCCCATTTGGAAACAGTCTGTCTGGATACCCCAACCAGCCTTCCTAATTGCTCCTGTGAAAAACCACCTCGTTTCCTCAACTCTGCCAAACGTTTTCCCATTTCATGTAATCCCATTCTGTTCCACCTCTTCTTTCTCTTCTTTTTGTTTTCTGCCTTCTTTAGATAGCATAGCAAACTTAAATAGAAATTTCCACCACATTTATATGGAAATCTGCCAAGTTCCGCTGGAATCGGCGCAAAGCTTACGTTACAATACTGCCATCTGAACAAACTGCTTACAATATCTTATATTTTTCTTAAAGCTCTTGCAGAATTTCTTTTTCGCGAGTAGAATACAGATAAAAGAAACTACATATAAAATAGGAAACAAGAGACATTTAAAAAGAAATGAGGAATGGTACTATGAGCAATAAACGGACAGAAGTCACTTCTGCTCCAAAACTACAAGAACAGCACGCACAGCAGCCCCCACGGCAGTCCTTTCATGCCAATTCAAACTATTTTACGATCTGTGTTTATGCTTTGGTTTTTGTTACAATCGGAACGATCATCATCTATATGATTGTCAATTTTTCCGAAACTATGGCTGCCTTTAACCGTCTGCTTTCGGCGCTCTCCCCTTTTTTGGGCGCGCTGTTTATTGCCTTTTTATTAAATCCGCTGATGGTCTTTTTGGATCAGAAAATCTTTCAGCGGCTTTTAAAAGGAAAATGTCGGCTTTTATGTAAGATTTTATCTATTACCTTTTCCTATCTGTTTGCGATTGGTCTGATTACCATAGCGCTTGTTTATGTTTTACCGCAGATTGGCGAAAGTGTCAAAGAACTGACGGTTATCACCCCGGTTATGGTAGATAGCATCACAGATTTTTTAGAAAATATTGAGGACATTTATCCGGATCTGGACGTAGCCTGGATTGAGCAAAAGATACAGGAAATCATTCCAAACCTAATCAATTACGGAACCGATTTTATCACGAATCTTGTACCGGTTCTATATTCCGTATCGGTTTCTATTGTCAGGATTGTGATAAATTTATTGCTTTCTATTGTAGTTTCCTGCTATATGCTGGCTGACAAGCACGTTCTTGCCAAAAACTGCAAGCGTATTGCGTATGCCCTGCTGCCGGAAAAACACGTTGGTACTTACATTAAAACTGCCAGAGAATGTCTGAATATTTTTACCGGCTTTATCACCGGCAAAACTCTTGACTCCTTGATTATTGGGATTCTCTGCTTTATTATCATGAGCATTTTACGGATGCCATATGCCCTTTTGATCAGCGTTATCGTCGGCGTTACCAATATGATTCCTTATTTCGGTCCTTTTATTGGCGCTGTGCCAGGCGTTTTGATTTACCTGTTTATTTCTCCATTAGAGGCACTGGGCTTTGCCGTAATGATCCTGGCGCTCCAGCAGTTTGACGGGCTGATTTTAGGACCGAAAATCCTTGGAAGCTCGACTGGGCTAAAACCGCTGTGGGTTATTTTCGCTATTACACTTGGCGGAGCTTATGGAGGTGTACTGGGGATGTTTTTAGGCGTTCCGGTAGTGGCGGTGATTTCCCA
>CAJUFW010000152.1:0-6022 GCA_910585655.1 uncultured Lachnospiraceae bacterium | reverse complement strand
AAAAGAATTCCACTTTGCAGGATTCTCCGCCTGCGGCGGGTCGCTTTAGTGACATGTCGCTTTAGTGACATGTCGCTTTAGTGACATATTACTTTAGTAATATATTACCGCTCCGCCGCAGTGCGCTCCTCCCCGAAGGGCTTTTTACCTCCCCTTTTTCAAGCCATTCTTCGTAAGCTTTTTTGCAATTCCGTTCATCAACGGCTGCATTTCCTGATAGGATTTATTCATCGTTTTTACTACTTCTTTGACATTGCTCTTTCCTTTTCCTTTTGTCCCTGCCGCACCTGCTGCCATAACCTATTCTTCCCTTCCGTCTTTGCCTCTGTTGTTATCGTATGCTGCTTTGGCAAAATGGTTCACCAGCACCATCCGGCAAATCGGATTCCCCTGTGCGCTAAACCGTTCCTCATACTCTGTCATAACATTTCCTTCCAGATAGGCGCTATGGTGCAGATCATAGGTCACTTCCCTTGTTTCCCATCCTGCTTCTGCTGCCTGCTCCAAGGAAAATTCAAACAGTTCTTTATTGTCCGTCTTAAACTGGATATCGCCGTCTCTTTTCAGGCATTTTTCATATCGCGCCAAAAATTCCTTTGACGTCAGCCTCCGTTTGGCATGACGATCCTTCGGCCATGGATCGGAAAAATTCAGATAAATCCGTTCCACTTCCTCTTCGCCAAATACTTCATGAATATGCTCCGCATCCATCCGTACGAACAGCAAGTTCGGCAAGTCCTCCTGGCTTCGCTTTTCGATTGCCCGGATTAGAACACTGGAATATTTCTCGATTCCTACATAGTTAATCTCTGGATTCTGCCTGGCTAACTCGGTCAGAAACTGCCCCTTTCCCATACCAATTTCTATTTGAATCGGGTTCCCGTTCCCAAACACACTGTTCCATTGCCCACGCTTTGTCTCTGCCTCGTGTACCACATATTCATTGGCGGCAATCACTTCCCTAGAGCCTCTAATGTTTCTTAATCTCATACCGTCTCCTCTTTCTATATTCAAATATTGTCTTCCTGAATCGAAATCGTACCTATTATGTCATATCCCCTGTCAAATTGCAATCTGTTCCAGAAAATTTTTCTCATTCTGCCAATTCCCCCTTGAACCTGTTCGCAAAATCTACTATACTAAGAAGGAAGGCTCCAAATACCTGCCCTGCGTGGGGCAGTATGTTATGTCTTGGCAAACGATGTCCTGACAGAAAAGAGGTTATCCAATTATGATTCAAAAAATATATATGCAGTCCCGTTGTTTTGTTTTTTCTCTGGCGCTGGTACTGGCTCTTTGCCTGTCCCTGCTGCCGTTATCTCCTGTGCAGGTTTCTGCTTCCTCTGACACAGAGTCCGGCACAGACGTCTCCTGGCCGTCCGGACCGTCTGTAAACGCAGAATCCGCTGTTGTGTTAGAGCTATCCACCGGAACCATCCTCTATGAAAAAAATGCCGATACAGCAAAATATCCTGCCAGCATTACCAAGGTCATGACTGCGCTGCTTGCCGTAGAAAACTGCTCAATGGATGAAATCGTAACATTTTCCGAAGAAGCCGTATACGGCAACGGTCCGAAAGGCAGCAGTATCGGTATGAATGTCGGGGAAACTCTCAGCATGGAAAATTGTATGTACGGAATGATGCTGGCTTCTGCCAATGAAGTAGCCAATGCGATTGGCGAACACATCAGCGGATCTTCCAAAGCCTTTGTAAATAAGATGAACCAGAGAGCTGCAGAACTTGGCTGTGTCAACACCCACTTTGCCAACCCCTGTGGGCTGCATGACGAAAATCACTATACCTGCGCCTATGATATGGCGTTAATCGCCCAGGCTGCTATCCGCAGTTCCACTTTTAAAAAGATTGCTGGTACAAGGGTTTATGAAATCCCTCCTACAGAAAAAATGGAAGAAACCCGCTGGGTAGCAAATACGCATCAAATGGTCAATCCTGCCAAGCTCCCTCAGTTTGCCTATGAGGATTGCTATGCCGGAAAAACCGGATTTACCAATGAAGCGCGTTATACCCTTGTCACCTATGCCAAACGAGAAAATTTAGACGTCGTATGCGTGACTATGCACTCTCAGATGCAGATAAATCAATATGAAGACACCACGACCCTGTTAGATTATGTATTTGATAACTTTTCTGTACAGCCTATCAACAAGCTGGATCAGGCGCCTTCCTTTGATAATTTTTCTCTGTTTACCCGTTTCAGCCCATTGTTTGATATGAAAAACGCCCCGCTTTCGATTGATACGGATTCCTATGTCATTTTGCCAAAAGGCGCCTCTTATACCGATGTCAAGCAGACGATTACCTATCACTCTGTCGAATCATTGCAAAAAGGAGCCAATGCGATCGGGCAGGTCACGTACCAATACGGCGATAAAACAGTCGGTTATACCGATATTTTATATGAAAGTACGGAAGATCTTTCCCTGTCCGATGTGGAGCATACTGCTCCCACAGACGATGCTTCTCACACCGATGCCGCGGATACTGACGCAAATCCCACAGCTACAAGCCGGGACACAGACTCGGATTTGGCAGTGACAAATCCAAATACCCCTGCTCCCGATCAGTCCGACAGTTCGGAAAAGGAAGCAAAGGGCATCGATCTAAAGCCTTTTATTATTGCTGGAATTATCTTGTTCCTCGTGGCATTAGGCGTTCTCTATTATGTCCTGGTGGAACTTCCGCACCGCAGACGAAGAAGCGCTTATTTTGCCAGAAGGAAAAAAAGACGGGAAGAAGATTCTTATTTTAATCTGTAATACTGTTACTATCGATCCTGTCTCTTTTTCTCCTGATAGCGTGCTTCTAACCGGCTTTCTTCTTCTTCTGACGCCAGACGTACCGTCTGTATGCCGAAGAACTCCTGGGAAGCCGGATTTTTTATTACCAAACGCCCCTTTAAATAACCATGCTCCCGACAAATCCCTAAGCTGTCATAATTGCGGTTGCTGTTGCTGTTGCAAAACCACGGAATCAGCCGTTTTCCCTTTTTGCCGCAGATACAGCAACAAAGCTGCGCCATCCTCCGATCCATCCGTACCTCCTCCCTTGTCTCATAGGAACGGGATACGGTCTGCCGGTAATCCGGACATTGTACAAAAATAGCATCCTCTTCCGGTCCCGGATGGTGGTATAAATCCAATGCCGGATAGCTGCTGACCAGCTCCGGGCTGATACGTTCAAACACTTCCGCAGCATATTCGGCGTCTGCCAGGGCTCCATGAAACGGTCTCTCAATCGGAAGATTTAACTCCCGTACCGCATATTCCAGGTTCCTGGCGTTCTGCCCTTCTTCAAAAACCACGCTATACAACTGCTGCACATCATAATAATACAGCGGATACTCCATTTCAAAAGAAACTTCAAAAAAAGCCAGGTTCTGCTGCAGCACGGTCAAATCCGAAGGTCCCCAGGTACAAAAGCGGTAAGGGTTACTGCCACACCAGTCTAAAAACTCCCTTCCTGCCTCTTGAAAAGTCCCTCCCTGCTGCAAATCCTGATCCGTCAGTTCAATCAACTGCTTTGTAATTTCAAATAACTGCGGATATACTACTGGACGGATAACCCGGTGAAAGGTATCCGACACCTCCCGCTTCTCGTTTAACTTAACTGCTCCAATCTCAATAATTTCAAAAGGAAGAGACTTTCCCCGCTCTTCCCTTTTTCCCTCTCCTTGATTCCATTCCAAATCTAACACAATATATTCCATAGATTACCTCGACACTTCTCCCACACAATTCCACTACAGTTCTCCTATTATACGAGTTTCCCCCTTATCTCTGGCTTACTTCCTCTCTATCTGCTTCAACGACTCTTCTATCGTCTTCCGAAACTTTTGTAGCTCCCCCGAAAGTTGTTCCATCTCTTTTTTATTATGGCTGATCAAGGCTCTGGTATTCTCCCGTTCGTACTGAATTTCCGCCTTTAACAAATCGGACAGATCTTTGCGCAACAGCTTTAGCTCTGCCTCTACCCGATTCAGACCTTCCTGCCCTGCTTGTCCCTCCTCAAAAAAAGCCTGCTCCTCGGTTTCCTGCAAGCTTTCCCAATAGTCAAAGCCAGCGTCTAGCATCAGATACGCCATAATCAAAAGTACCAGCCCTATTCCTGCTGCCATCACCACATCCCCCCGGAAATTCAGCAGGCAATAAACTTCCCCCAAAAGCACCGCTAAAAATCCCAAAGCAGATCCAATCAAAATACCTCTTTTCTTTTTCACAGCAAGCCTCCTTCTAATAAACCGGAAGAGAGCAGGGACTACAAACTTTACAGGTTATATCGGCAAAAACAACGTTCTCCTGAACCTTTCGTTCTTTTCTATTTACCACTTTTTTACTGCTCTTTTACAAATTCCCTTACGCTTTTTCCTTTTCCTGCGTCTGATATCTTTGCATTTTCTTGGCATAAGCTACTGCCAGCAGCACCGCTGCCCCCAGCCAGGCAGATACCTCAGCCAGATAAACACCATACTCCTTTAACAGTAACGGCAGTAAAAGAGCCATCGACATCCTCATTACCAGCTCTACAATCCCAGATATCATTGGTATTACCGTATCCCCCATCCCCTGAAGCGCCGAACGGAATATAAACAGCATATATAATACAAGCAACATCACGCTCATCACGATCAGATATGGATACGCTACTGCTACCACACTTTCTACAACTTCTGCTTCCCCGGTAATAAACAGCTTTACTACCCATCTGCCGGTCAAAATAATAAAAGCCGCTATGCTAAGGGCTATCGCACTGGATATTTTGGCGGCTGAACGAACTCCTTGACGAATCCGATCCACCTGCCCGGCTCCTAAATTCTGTCCTGCAAAGGTCGCTACCGCCGCTCCTACCGATGTTCCAGCCATTTCCATCAGCCCGCAAAGCTTGTTCCCTGCCGTGATCCCCGCCACAAACAAAAATCCAAAGCCGTTGACAATATACTGCACTACCAGACCGCCCGCCGCAATAATCCCATTTTGGAAAGCTACCGGAGTTCCCAGCGCTAAAAGCCTTCGGATCACGCCTTTATCCAAGCGCCAGTCCTCCTTTGCCAAACGCAGAAAGGAAATCTTGCGAATTCCAATAAAACAATACACACAAGCACAGACCTGCGCGATCAGCGTTGCAATCGCCACCCCGGCAATTCCCATATTAAAAACCGCCACAAACAAAATATCCAGCCCAATATTCACCAGCGAAGCCGTAATCATCGCATAAAGCGGCGTCCTGCTGTCTCCCAACGCGCGAAGGACATTAGAAAGCATATTATACGTGACAATAATCGCAATTCCACTGAAAATAATACGAATATATCGTTCAGCCCCATCAATCGTATTATCCGGCGTCTGTAAAAGCTCTAAAAGCGGCCTGGTAATAAGCAGGCTGACAATCGTAAACACAACTGCCATAATCACCGATAAATAAACAGACATTGTGATACTTCTGCGAAGCCCCTCCCGATCCTCTGCCCCAAATCTCTGCGCCATTAAAATACCAAAGCCCTGTGTCATTCCCATCACAATCCCCAATACAAGCCAGTCCAGCCAGCTTGCCGCTCCTACCGATGCCAAGGCTTCCACACCGACCACACGACCTACCACAATCGTATCCACCATACTATAAAGTTGCTGAAAAATATTGCCGAACATCAGCGGCAAGGCAAATCCCAATATCAGCTTGAGTGGGCTGCCCTTTGTCATATCCTTTACTCTTGCCATATCCCCAAAAACCTCCCCCTTGTTTTTCATGTTCCATCATACCATTAGATTGTGCTGCCTGCAACTTAAATATTTTCACTTAATACAAGTGCGCTCCTGTCCGGAGAACTTTCCTATCATACAAAAAATGCGTCATGCCACAGATCAGGCATAACGCATTTTTTAAATTTATCCTTTAATAGCTCCAACCATTACCCCTTTTTCAAAATATTTCTGAATAAACGGATAAAAAATAAAAATCGGTAATGTAGATACTACAATCGTACAATATTTAATTAACTGCTTATA
>CAJUFW010000151.1 GCA_910585655.1 uncultured Lachnospiraceae bacterium | reverse complement strand
TCCCTACACGACGCTCTTCCGATCTTGTCCTTTGTCTGTTCAAACCAAAAGCGGGACAGCTTGGTTAAAATCACTCCCTTTTTGTCTACTTCATTATGCAGAATAACATCAAAGCAGCTAATTCGATCGGTCGCCACCAGCACCAACGTATCTCCATTGTCATAAAGTTCTCTCACTTTTCCGGACTGTATCGGTTCCATACTCTCTTTCCTCCCTAACTCTGTTCTGTCGGACATTTTTCTGCTATCATCGTATCCATACAATGCTGGTGAGGAATCCCACCGCTGTTGCAATCAAAAATATGCTCCCTCATCGTATGAAAATACCAGTCATGGTAATAACAGAATAATTCCCCTGATTTCCAGGGAAAACGGTACTCTGTTTTTGCCTTTACAAAGGGCTTTTTTACAAATACATTGATAGCATGCAATCCCTGCTTGGCTGTATGCTCTTTTAAATTTTCTATCAGTTCTGTCCGTACTTCTGGTCTGACAAAATGAAATACCCCGCTGCAAAAAACAATATCATAAGACTCGCTTAGCCGATAATCCAAAAGATCCGCCTGGAAAAAATCCACATATACGCCGCTTTCCTCCGCTAAACGCTTTCCCTTTTCCAAGCCTCCCTCTGCCGCATCAAATGCCGAAACCACATATCCGTTCCTTGCCAGAAAAACCGCGTCTTTTCCTTCTCCGCAGCCAATGTCCAATACCCGCAGCGGCTTGATCGGCGGTCTGAGCCGCATGATCTCATAGCACATCCGGTTTGGGTTTAATCCCCAGTAATAGCCCGTCTGCCGGTAACGCTCCTCATAATCCGCGGTAACAGCCGGACGATATCCAAGCAGCGCGTCTATACTAACGCCCAGGATAGCAGCAATCCCAGGAAGCAGATCTATTTCCGGGCATGCTGTTCCATTCTCCCATTTCGATACCGCCTGAAAGGAAACATGCAGCTTATCCGCCAGATTTTGCTGTGTATAACCCAGTGCCTTTCGTTTCTTCATAATGACAGAACCAATCTCCATGCTTTTTCGCCTCCTTGGCTCTATCATAAACCAATTTTTTTCGTATGGCTATCACTTGTTTGTTGAATCCGAACGCTTCTTTCTACTTGTGGTTGAAGTGTTTTTTATTCACACCTAAACAGTCCCTCTCTGGCTTTCTTGTTAATTTACTGTATCTTCACTTAGCCCTTGTTCCAGTTCTTCTATTGTAGGCAATGTTCCTTTAAAATCTTTAGGCATCAACGCATTCAATTCATATTCAGATATTCCTATTGGTTCTGTAGACGTTTCCACTGCGTATTTTGCCAATATATTATCCTTCGTTTTACAGATCAAAAGCCCTATGGTTTGTGTATCTTCTTTCCCTTTCAAAGTATGATTTACTGCTGACACATATGTTGCTGTCTGCGAAATATATCCTGGTTCAAATTCTACAACCTTCACTTCCACAACTATATAACAGTGACGTTTTGTATTGTAGAACAACATGTCTATATACTGTTCTGTATTTCCTACCTGTAATCGGTATTCCCGTCCCACAAATGCAAATCCTGTTCCGAGTTCCATCAAGAAATTCTGCACATTATCCATCAGTGCATCTTTTAGCTCTTTCTCATTATAACCCTGACGAATCGCAATAAAATCAAAATTATAAGGGTCTTTTGTCATTTCCTGTGCCAGATCTCCTGTTTCTTTTGGCAAGGTGTATTTGAAATTTGTGATCGCCTTTCCCTGACGCTCATATAAATCCGTATCTAAAAAATTAAGCAAAACAGCTCTTGACCAATTATTCTCAATGACCTTATCAACATAAAAATTAAATTTTTGCAGATTGTCATGAGATTTATCTATCAGCAGTTTTACGTGTCCCCACGGAATCATGAAAACTTTATTTGACACCATCTCAAAATGTTCCTCAACATGGGGAACATTTTTACTTTCATTATTTATCACTAATTGTTCCCCAAGTTGGGGAATAAATTCGATATCCTTAAAAAGAGTATAAAAACGCATCATATAGCGCAGATTTGTCGGAGAAAAACCTTTTGCATTTGGAATCATGTCTGTCATATCCATACTCATATTTTGAAAAAATTTATTTCCCCACTTACTATCCGCATGCCTCTCTGTAATATCCTTCCCTACAGACCAATAATACATCAGCATCTCGTTATTTACACGGATGGACGCCTTGATCTGACTTGTTTTATATCTATTCCCCAAGTCCTGTATCCACTTTCTGTATTCTTCATCAATCCGCATTAATTCACTCATAGTTCTCACCTTATCATTCAAATTTTCCATACTTTGCACGATCTCCATCCTGCATTTCTTCACTGGCAATTCTATATCCAAAAAGCTCTAGTCAATGCCCTTCGTTTATTCTCCATTTTTTCTAGGAATACCGATTGCCTGTATCTGATTCTTATTCACTAAAATTTGTGTTTTCCGTTCCCAATTTTTAGCATCTTGATATCTTTCCTTTAAACTGTCCTTTAAAATATGAATGTTCTGATTACTAGATCCCCGAAAGCTTTTATTATCATTTAATAAATCAAGATACAATCCATCTACTAATACACCTATTTCCTTTAAAATAGTTTTGACTAACTCGCCTTTCTCATGAAGTTCCTCTATGGCATATCCGGAATAAACGAGAATGTCATGATATCCTGTTGTATTCAGTTTTTTCACAAGTGTATATAACTCTTCTGGCTGTTCAAATGGTTCTCCGCCTGTTATCGTTATCCCATCCGCAGCCGCAATCGTGGAAACGCACTCCATGATCTCATCTACGGAGATATTTTTATCAGGATTTGGCTGCCATAATTCAGGATTAGAGCAGTTCTTACAATGATGTGTGCAGCCAATCGTCCATATGCCGATTCTCTTTCCATATCCAAGGGTTTGTACCGGATAATAAATTCTGTCAATCTGCACTTTCGTTTCTCCTAATTTTAAATGAAATATCTGCAAATTTTATGATACTGTCATTCTCTACGGATATCCATTCCATTTTAGGGATTCTCTTTTCATTTACAAAAGTGCCGTTTGTACTGGCATCCATTACCTGAACTACACCGTCAGCAACTCTTAATTTCGCATGTATTCTGCTTGTATAATGACTGGAATTAAACTGTTCCTGAAACAAGTCGCAATCTCTGCCCACTGCGACCTCCTCACTTAATACATACCTGCAAGATTCATTTGCAGCAGAAATTATTTCCCAGTCTCCTGTCTCTTCCACACCATCTGCCTTAGTTTCCTCTATTTTTTGAGGAAACACAAACGTCAAATCATATCCGCACTGCTCGCATTCCATTGCAGTAATAACGTTTTTATGACGACAGTTTTCACATATCTTTACTTCGATAAACATATCACTACACTTCTTTCTAACGTTAATCCTCTAAATACCGTTTCTTTTCCGTTTTCGCCCGCCGCCCACTTGTTCCGGATATCACATCCATCGCTTTGGCATACTTTCTGTCAGGAGCGCATAAATGCTCCTCTTCTAACGATATTCCATATTGTGTCCTTAAAGCCTCTCTGATTTCTGCATAATTCGGACAAAACCGCCGCATTTCCGATTCTAATTTTGAGGCTCTGCCAGCGTCCATGCCTTTCTCTGTTCCCTTTCCAACGACCTCAAATAACATCTGTCCTTTATCGGACATCGCTACATGGATCAAAGAGTCTTCCCCAAATTCAAAACAATCCTTTTTGGTTTGCCCCGATACATTCGTTACAATGCTATCCTCCAGTAAGGCATAACCCTTTTCGGCAAATACCTTATGTATACATTCCGCAATGTACTTTGATGCCTGCTTTTCTTCAAGAGCTTCTCTGGCTTCTTTTATCGCACGCTCGGTCTCATCTATAGAAGTCGGCAGTGCTTTGGCTTCCCAGCCCAATAAGGCATACATTCCGCGTAATTCATTCTGTTTCGTCAGCATTTCTATCGTATTCTGCGAGCTGCCATTTTCCACTTTGATTGCCTGAATCCTCAATGCTAACTGACGCTTTTTGTAATCGGTATCTCCTACTTTCATTATCGTTTTATCTATCAACTGTTTGTCTTTTTCATAATCAGCAGATTCTGCCAGTCCTTCTAAGAGTTCATAATACAATTCCTGTAAGTCCAATGGTATTATATCCACTTTCTCGGCGGTATCCGTCCAATTCGTAGAGAGAAACTCTTCCAGACGATTTTCCTGTACCGCAGTCGTTCCTTCTGCCATTACGAATTCTCTTAAATCTTTCACAATATGTAAATAATTTTTTAACTTTTGTATTTGAGACTGAAACGCATGAAACTGTTTCAGTAATGTAGCACTATTACCTGTTGTGCTGCATTTTGATAGAGAAATAGCCTTTATTGACGCCACGGTTTCCTCTAACTGCCGCAGCGTTTGAGAATCTGGAATCCACTTTTTTGCCTTTTCTATCACATGTTCACAATCTAAAATAATAGGATCGTTTCCATATCTTTTTCTATCTTTTTCCAACTTCTTAATGTCCTGCAAAATCTGATCGCATTTGCTCTTTTCTATTTGTGCTGCCAATTCTTTTTCTAATTGCTTTAGCCTTTGCAATTCTCTGATATAAGCTTTGCTGTATTTAGGACCGCTCATCCTACCACTCTACCTTTTCATAAATTTCACACCATTTATCTACTTGCTTTTCATATCCAAGGGAATCGACCCATGCCAAAAACAGCTCATTTTCTACCAGACGGTCGGCAGTCTCGTCCCTTGTATCATCGTCTACACGTTCCAAATATTCTATCAAATCTGTCAGATCTTCACAGGTTATCCCGTTAATCTCAAACCCCATTCCTGGATTTAAGAGATACATCAGCTTAAAATATTTATTTGATTTCGGATTACTTTGTAATGCCTGCATAATATCTGATATATTCTCTACCAGTCTTTCCTCAAAATGATTCGCACACACATACTGATAAAGCGCGCCGTTTCTTATCATCTCTATAATATCTGCATCCTTTTTTGGAGCCTGCGACGCCATCACCTTTCCCAGCGCTTCCATGTCCTGATATAAATTGCCTTTATAACAAAGCGGCGCGTTAGGATTTAATAAATAGATGAGCTTGAATACTGCCATGTTTTTATCTCTCATTTCTTTATAATCCATACATTGAGACGCCAGTTCCTCATTAAAGGTCGCAAGGTATTTATCAACCAATCCTCTAAATAAGTGCTTCTTTGCATTTTCCCAGTTCTGCGCGAATGCCATGCTTAAGGAACCCAAGTCGTAAAATTTTTCTTCCTGGAAATTATATGGCTTTTCAACTTCTGTTTCCCCTGTATGCTCCTGTACCGCTACTGTTTCGCCGGCAAGCCATCTTGCGACTTCCTCATAGCCCCAACGTTCCGTTCTGTCTTTGAGCGTTAGCCCTCTTATCAGACATTGCATCCGATAGGAAACCGTTTGAGGGATTTCCAGTTTTTTATTTATCGTCTGATACAAGATTTGCATATCCGACATCCCGGCAAACGGATCCACGCCAAGTACCAAATGATAAATCGTTATGCCAAAAGAATAGTAATCGGATTCTTTTGAAATAAAACCGTTAGAGGTTTCCGGAGCAGAATATCCCAACGTACGCGACATAGAGGTTGCCCGAACCGATACATCCTGATTTAACACAGAGCTTATCCCAAAATCTCCGATAATCACCTTGCCTCTGTCTTCTGACCAGAAAATATTGGCAGGTTTGATGTCTCTGTGAATAATATCCTTATCATGCAACGCCTTTAGCCCCTCATTGATACAGGGAATAATCACCTTCTCTATGACATCCTCCGATACCGGTATCTGTACCAGTAAATCCCCGCCCCGATAAAAAGGCAATACCTCATAAAACCGCTCGTTATACGTCCCCTGATCGACACTATGAATAACATATTCATGTTTAATACTGCTTAGTATTTCCAGCAGCTTTTCCTTAGGGGTCTTGTTTTTATGATACAGTTTAAGAAGGTATTCTATCCCGTCCTTTTCCGTAAGCAGCAACGTTGCTTCTCCGGTATTTTCCGACACAATATCCTTTACCAAATATCCGAAAATCTCTGTCCCCATGCCAACCTGAACCGGGCTGCTTCCCTCAGAATCTTCCTGCATAATCCAAGTCACATTGGCAGGATTTCTCTGTTCCATTCTTTCTGTTTTCTTTGCTGGTTCCACAAGCCTCTGCGTTACATTACCCGTTTCCTTTTCCAATACTTCCGTACTTCTTCCGCCAGCCATTTACTCCTCCTCCTTGACAAGTACGATAATCGTAGAATTATCATAACCGCCTTGTTGGTTTGCTTTTCTGACAAAGTTCTGCGCCGTCGCTTTTATGGAATCACTACGCTCTAACAGTTCTTCCATATCATCTAACGAAAGCATATCCGTTATTCCATCCGTACAAAGTAAGCACATTGTCATATTTTGTTCTTTTTTAATATGAACAAGCTCTATCTGCCTATTGGTACCAATAGACTGAAGTAAGGGAGGCTTCATCTGCAGCTCTCCCTCCGACTTGTTGGATTCCCCAAACAGAAAAGCTCCCGTATCGTCCGTAGTTTGTTTTTCCAGATATCCATGCCGGATACTAAATGCCGGGCTGTCTCCAATGTTGTATATATATGCTGTATTTTTTACTGCCACGATGCCTGTCACCGTACATGCTCCATCTGCTTTCTGCGTACGCCGAAGGGAATCATATACAAATTCATTCATATTCCGAATCATGTTTTCCAGTTCCTGTTCGTTCGTCACCTTCAAATGATTGCAGATATACTCTTGCGCCTTTTCTACCGCATAGGACGCATATACCGTGCTGCCTACCCCGTCGCATAAGGCAACATGGATAAAATCTGCATCTGATTCATAATAAATTTCCCTATGCTCCGTGTTTTCACAGTGCATCCCGTCCACCAAAAAACCGTCCTGGTTTTGCTCTCTTTTTCTGCCTATATCCGTTATCGCATATACCTTGTACATATTATTCGCACTCCAATACAACTACTTTATCATCTTCTATAATGTTTTGTATTTTTATTACCGTTCCGGTCTGAACCTGCTGATCAAATAAGTATCTTGCCAACGGGTTAATCAAATATTTTTCCATCACATTACCAATACCACGACCACCATTTTCCAGGTTGTCAAATGATTTCCTTTTCAAATACTCTGTAGCAGCATCCGAAACTTCTAACAAGATGCCTTTTGTCTCTTTCACATTCTCTGTGATCGTTTTTATATGTTTATTTAGAATCTGTAAGGCAGAATGTTCTCTAATAAAATCAAACACTACAAAGTTTTCCCCAATACGGTTCAATATTTCAGGTCTGCCAAGCTGAAGCTTAAAATAGTTTCTTATGGACGCAATGATTCTTTTACTCATATCCTCATAGGACATATCCAGCGAAACATTTAACTGTCTGTTCCCGTACTCATCCATCTCATAGATTCCCAAGTTACTTGTAAATACGATGATACTTTCCGAAAAATATACCGTCTCTCCTCTGCCATCTGTCATCCGTCCATCTTCCAGAATCTGCAGGAATTTATCAAATATAGACGGATGCGCTTTTTCGATTTCATCAAAAAGAATAATCGAAAACGGCTTTTCCTTTACAGCCTTTGTCAGTTGACCGCCAGACTCATATCCTACATATCCCGGAGGGGCTCCAAGCAATTTCTGATCGGAATGTCCCTGCTGATACTCACTCATGTCAAATCGAATACAGGCGTTGTCGTCGCCAAACAAAAGATTTGCCATCGTTTTCGCCATTTCCGTTTTTCCGGTGCCGGTAGGTCCCGCAAAAAACAGGATTCCCTTCGGCTTTCCCTTACCGGAATGCTGTATGCCAGCCATATCGCTGACTGCCCTTTTGATAATATCAAGAACCTGCACTACCGCATGATCTTGTCCTTTGATTCTGTTTTTTATAAAATCTTCTGCCTTCGCAATCTTTTCTACCGGAACATCATTCCACGGATTTTCCCTTATTCCATATTTATATAAATTGATTGCATCCGCAATGTTTTTAATTTCTATCGCTTCATTTTTACAAAGTATTTTCAGCGCGTTTAATTCTACATTTTGGAAATTGTCTGTCAACGATACGAATGTCTCCTTGCAGTCCTCTAATTCTTTTTCCGTCAACTGATCCGCCCCAGGAAAATAAGGTAACTGAGTTTCTGCAAACTGAGTTCTTACTTCTTTTCCAGGCTTCTGAATCACTATATTTTTGACAAACGGATTATTCAGGTAAAACCAGACCGGAATATCATTTGCTTTTTCACACAAAAACAAACATACATTTGTCATAAACCTGTCGTTTTTCTTTACCTGAATTTTCTTTAAAGAAGCCATCATCAGCTTTGTATAAAAATCTCTTTCGTTCTC
>CAJUFW010000150.1 GCA_910585655.1 uncultured Lachnospiraceae bacterium | reverse complement strand
TGCGATAGCAGAGGCGAATGAAAAAATGGGATTTGTCATCAATGAAGTAAACCGCGTCGTCTGGGAGCGTGGAGCGAAAAAGCGCAGCGCTCAGATTTCGGTCGATATCATTTCCTCCGGAAAACGGGCGCAGAGCGAGGAAGATTGTATTCGGATGGTGTTGGCACAGCACTATCTGGAAGTCGATTCAGAAGAGCTTGAAGGAATAAAAGGCGGGATAACAGAGGTATTAGACCATTATTTGGGCGGAGGAGCCGTCAACCTCTCAGGAGCTTCGTTAGACGAAGTATTGTATTTTGTAAGCCAGGGCTGTCCGGTGATCGCCCTGAACCGGGATGCCGCTTCGCAGCAGAACCGAACGGTTTTGCTTACGGGGTATGACGAGTATAACCTGACTTGGATTGATCCGGTACAGGGAAATACGGTACGCACCTCTCTCTTAGCCGCCGAGGAATCACTTCGTCAGGCAGGAAATGTATTTGTAAGTTATATTCCGTAAAAGAGTATAGAAAAATTTCAAAGAAGAATATTAAAAAATATTAAACAGTAGGAGGAAAAGTATATGTCTACACCACACAACAACGCAAAACCAGGCGATATTGCCAAAACAGTCCTGATGCCGGGGGATCCGCTTCGTGCGAAATACATTGCGGAGCATTATTTGGAGCATCCGGAATGCTTTAACACCGTTCGGAATATGTTTGGCTACACCGGAACCTGGAAGGGAAAAGAAGTTACTGTTATGGGAAGCGGTATGGGAATCCCATCTATGGGGATTTATTCCTATGAGCTTTATCATTTTTATGGAGTGGACGCCATTATACGGATTGGCTCTGCCGGAGGTCTGGCAGACGGAATCCAGGTACGGGATTTGGTGATCGGCATGGGAGCGTGTACAAATTCTAACTATGCCGCCCAATTTAAGCTGCCGGGAATGTTTGCGCCAATCGCGGATTTCGGATTGCTGCGTCGTGCCGTTGAAGTGGCAGAGGGGCGGGGGCTGCATGCCGTTGTAGGAAACCTGCTTTCTTCGGATATGTTCTATGATGACAATACCGAAGCCAATGCTGCCTGGAAGAAAATGAATGTACTGGCAGTCGAGATGGAAGCGGCAGGGCTTTACTTAAACGCTGCCCGTGCCGGAAAAAAGGCGCTCGCGATGTGTACCATATCCGATCTGATTACGACAGGCGAAGGGCTGTCGGCAGAGGAACGACAAAACAGCTTCCACGATATGATGGAAGTTGCTTTGGAACTGGCATAAATGTAAGAGGTGTAAAGAATGAAGAAAGAGGAAATACTTTCTAAAGTTGATCATACGTTGCTGCGGCAGACTGCTACCTGGGAGGAGATACAAACGCTTTGCAGGGAGGCAGCGCAGTACGGCGTGGCAAGCGTCTGTATTCCGCCCTGTTATGTAGAGCGGGCGGCAAAGTACCTAAAGGAGCTGCACATACCATCAGGAAAGAGCTGCCCGGCAGTCTGTACGGTGATCGGTTTTCCTAATGGGAATATGACTACCGGTGCAAAATGCTATGAGACGCGGGAAGCGTTAGAGGCAGGGGCAGAAGAAATTGATATGGTGATCAATCTCGGCTGGGTAAAGGAAGGCGGCTATGATCGGGTAGAGGAGGAAATCCGGCAGATAAAGGCGGTCTGTGGCACCCGGATTCTAAAGGTAATCGTGGAAACCTGTCTGCTGACGGAGGAGGAAAAGCGGAGGCTTTGTCAGGTAGTGTCCCGTTCCGGAGCAGACTATATCAAAACCTCAACCGGGTTTTCTACAGGAGGGGCGACGGCGGAGGACATTGCACTTTTTGCCGCCGAAGTAGAGCCGCACGTAAAGATCAAGGCAGCCGGAGGAATTGCTTCTTTTGAAGATGCAGAGCAGTTTTTGGCGCTGGGTGCGGATCGGCTGGGAACAAGCCGTTTGGTAGGAAAATAAAAGGAGAAACGGAGGACATCATGTACGATGCAATCATAGTAGGGGCAGGCTTTGCAGGAGCGGTGACAGCCAGAAGGCTGGCGGAGGCAGGGCTTCGGGTGCTGATACTAGAGCAAAGAGAGCATATCGGAGGCAATGCCTACGATGAAATCGACGAAGCAGGAATTTTGGTACAGCTTTATGGACCGCATATTTACCATACCAAGGAAGAGGAGGTTCATCGTTTTCTGTCGCGTTTTACTTCCTGGCACGATTATCGCCATGAAGTAGTGGCAAATATACATGGACGGCTGCTTCCGGTTCCGTTTAATCTCAATACGTTAGAACTGGTGTATGGTAAGCAGGAAGCGGCTGTACGGGAAAAGAAGCTGACGGAGGCTTTTGGATATGGGACGAAGGTGCCGATTCTAAAGCTGCGGGAACATGCCGATCCGGATATCCGTGAGATCGCAGACTATGTTTATGAAAATATTTTTCTGCGCTATACCATGAAGCAATGGGGACAGACACCGGAGGAAATCGATCCGGCGGTGACAGGACGTGTGCCGATAGTGCTTTCAAGGGACAATCGCTATTTTACCGATACCTGGCAGGGAATGCCGGAGCAGGGGTTTACCGCTTTGTTTGAAGCTATGTTGGCGCATGAGAATATTACGATTCGTTTAGGCTGCCGCGCTCAGGAGGTGTTGGAGTTTGTCGAAGGCGGAAGTATCCGGGTAAAGTGGGAGACACAAGAGGAGGACTATAGCGGGATTGTCGTGTATACCGGACCGGTGGACGAGCTGTTTGACTATCGGTTTGGGCATTTGCCGTACCGTACGCTAAAGTTTGCCTGGGAGCGCTGCAATCAGGTGGAATACCAGACGCATGCGGTGGTAAATTATACCGTAGACGAAGAGTATACCCGGATTACAGAGTTTAAAAAGTTTTATGACGGAGCGGAGGCGTTTCCTCAGACGACGATTATCAAGGAATATCCGGGAGCCTATGAACCGGGACAGGGGCAGATTCCCTATTATGCGATTATCAATGAGGAAAACAACCGGCAGTATGAACACTATCTGGAATTGGCAGGGCAGTATCCAAAGCTTTTTCTGTTAGGAAGGCTGGCAGAATATAAATATTACAATATGGACGCCATTACAAAAAGAGCCTTGGAGTTGTCGGCGGAGCTTATAAGAAAGGAAACAGAAAAATGAAGCTGTTAAGTGTTGCAATACCATGTTATAACTCTGCGGACTATATGGAACATGCAGTAGAGACGTTACTGACGGGCGGAGAGGACATGGAAATTATCATTGTGGATGATGGCTCAAAGGATGAGACTGCGGTGATTGCAGATAAGCTTGCCGCCCGCTATCCTACGATGATCAAGGCGATTCACCAGGAAAACGGCGGGCATGGGCAGGCGGTCAATACCGGATTGGCAGCGGCGACCGGAATTTATTTTAAAGTAGTAGACAGCGACGATTGGGTAGATACGGACGCTCTGGAAAAAGTGTTGGAGCTGCTTCGCTCCGTGGTGGAGGAAGGGAAAAGTCTGGACATGCTGATTTGCAATTATGTCTATGAAAACGTTTATTTAAAAAAGCAGCGTGTGATGAATTATCATACGGCGATGCCGCGGGACTGTTTTTTTACCTGGTCGGATATCAAGCACTTTAAAGCAAGCCAGTATATCTTGATGCACTCGGTCTTTTATCGGACGAAGCTTTTAAAAAAATGTGGTCTGCAGCTACCGAAGCATACTTTTTATGTAGATAATATTTTTGTATACGATCCGCTGCCGTACGTAAAGACGATGTATTATCTGGATGTGGATTTTTACCGCTATTTTATCGGACGCGCCGATCAGTCGGTGAATGAAAAAAATATGATTGCCCGTATCGATCAGCAGATCCGGGTGACAAAGCATATGATTGGTTCCCATGATTTACCGATGATAAAAAACAAAAAGCTCCGGAACTATATGACGAGCTATTTGTGTATGATGATGGTGATTTCTTCCGTATTTTTAATCAAATCTGGCAGTAAGGAAAATCTTGCCAAAAAGCAGGAGCTTTGGGATTACTTAAAAAAAGAAAATCCGAAAATGTACAAAGCTGTCCATAACAAATTGCTGGGGCGTTCGATGAACCTGCCGGGGAAATCCGGACGGAAAATTATTGTACTGGGCTATTCGATTTCCAGAAAAATATATGGATTTGGCTAATTGGAAATGAAAAAGAATTCCACAAAGTGGAATTCTCGTGCCAGGAGAGCTTTCCTATCATACAAAAAAGAAACGGTTTGAAAAAAGATATTACAACCGTTTCTTTTTTATTTGGCTAAATCGTCCGTTCGAGCTGCTTTTTCGCTGTCCGTGTCTCCATAACCTTGCGATAATTTGGAATGTATACAACCGCATACATAATAACGCTAAGCAAAATAGCGCACAGCCCGTCAAATACGGAGTGCTGCTTTAAAAATACAGTGGACAGGCAAATGCTGACCATCAGAAGAAAAGAACCAATCTGGAGCCATTTCTTTGGTCTTAGCGCCTGGCTGTTGCGAATGGCAATATGTATGCCGATGGAATTAAAGACATGGATACTCGGGCATACATTCGTAGACGTATCGGCGCTGTAAATCATGCCTACCAGCCGGGAGAAAACATTGTCTCTCGGGAAAGAGGAAGGGCGTAGATTCTGACCGTTCGGCCAGACGGTATAAATAATCAGGCAGACGGTCATACCGATAAATAAAAAGGCGGTTGCCTTGTAAAAATCCTCCGTAGAAGTAAAAAAGAAATACAAAAGCGTCGCCGCAATATAAACAAACCAGAGTAAATACGGCACGATAAAGATTTCCTGAAAAGGAATCAGATCATCGAGCCCGATATGGACTGGGTGGTGTACAATATCGGTGCGGCTTTCCAACCAGAAAAACCAGATCATATAAACAAGCCCATAGGAAAGTACCCAGGCATGGCGATACTGGTACAGCAGCTTTTTGATAGTATGCTTCATAATGAAATTCCAACTCCCTCTCTAAAATCTGAATCGAATTATAGCACATAGACGACGGCATTGGCAAGTGTTCGTCCGCAATATTAAGATATTGTAAGATATTTGTAAGAAAGAGAATCTCTCTGGACACGACCAGATCAAGATGTTATACTAGGGGAAACAACGAACAGACAGAAAGGAGATTTTAGAATGGATAACAATTATTTTAGCAGCGGGGATCTGGCAGATCTGTTTGAGGAGCTAAAGGAAAGCCAGGAGGCAGAGAGCAAAGAGGCTAAGGAAAAAGAGGACAGCCCGGAGATGGAGGCTTCCAGAAGGCGTTATCAGGAGATTATGAAAAAGCATGGACGGGACAAAAAGGAAGACTGACGATAAGCGGAGAAGGGAAAAAGCAGAAAAACGACAGGGATAGCGATAGGAGAACAGATGTATGAAAAAATATGAATATTTGGACAGACGGGGAACGTTTCGACTGGAATCACCCGATCGGTTTAGTTACTTGTATTTTCCGATTGCCAACGAGGCAGGGGTGTTGGGATCGGTAACGCCGACATGGGGCGGCGACTCGAAGTTAGGGCAGAACGCTTTTTTGTTAGAGCCGGTCAGCGCGGAAAATCTGCACAACAACCGTTCCAGCCGGAATTTTTGGTTGTATGAAAAGGACACAGACGAAGGGGAGGACGGAATGGTCTGGTCTGCCACCGGGGTATCGGCGGCGCAGATAGCAGGGTTATTTGGGAAAAAGCAGGAACGGACGGTCTTGACGGCAGGAATGCTGTGGCAGCAGGTAACACGGGTGGGAGAAGAGGTCGGTCTTCTTTCAGAGATTACGGCGTTTGCTCCGATAAGCGGAGAAAAGCTGGAGCTGATGAAAGTCGTGGTTACAAACCAGAGCAACCGGGAGCGGCGTTTGGTTCCTACGGCGGCGATTCCGATGTATGGTCGTTCTGCTGATAATATCCGTGATCACAGACATGTCACTTCCTTGCTGCATCGCGCTTATCTGACACGCAACGGAGTATTTTTAAATCCGACTTTAACGTTTGACGAACGAGGGCATCAGAAAAACGAATTGGTGTATGGCGTGCTGGGAGTAGAAGGGGACGGAAGTATGCCTTCTGGTTTTTTCCCGCAAACGGAGGAATTTATCGGTGAGGGCGGAAGTCTGGAATGGCCGAAAGCAGTCGTCTGCAATGAGAAAGCAAGCCATCAGGCGGGAGAGGAGATCGACGGTTACGAGACAATCGGGGCGATCCGTTTCGGCGAGCTTGTATTGGCGCCGGGACAATCTGCCGCCTATGTGGTAGGACTGGGGTATGGAGCTTCGGTTGAGGAATTGACGGAAAGCTTCGCGCGGTTTGACAGTGCAGAGAAATTTGACCGGGCGTTGGAGGAAAATAAAAAATATTGGAGAGAGCGGCTGAATATTTTTTATGAAACTTCAGATACCGATCTGGATAACTGGATGTATTGGGTCAACTTCCAGCCGATTTTACGCAGGATATATGGATGTTCGTTTCTGCCTCATCATGATTATGGACGGGGCGGGCGAGGCTGGCGGGATTTGTGGCAGGATTGCCTGGCGCTGCTGATGATGGAGCCGGAAGGTGTAAGAACACAGCTTTATAACAATTTCGGCGGGGTTCGGATAGACGGGAGCAACGCGACCATTATCGGCAAGGAACCCGGAGAATTTATTGCAGATCGAAATCAGATTGCGCGCGTTTGGATGGATCATGGTGTTTGGCCGTTTTTGACTACGGAACTTTATATCAACCAAAGCGGCGATCTGGAGTTTTTGCTGGAACGGGCGTCCTATTTTAAAGATGCGCAGGCGGCAAGAGGAGAAAAACGAGATGGGATTTGGAAGGAACGGCAGGGCAGCAATCTTCGGACGGCAGCCGGAGAGGTGTATCAAGGAACCATTTTAGAGCATTTATTGGTACAGCATCTGACCGCCTTTTATGACGTAGGGGAACATAACCACATCCGTTTGCGGGGGGCAGATTGGAACGATGCGTTGGATATGGCAAAGGAGCGGGGAGAAAGTGTAGCGTTTACCGGGATGTATGGGGATAACTTGGAGCATTTGGCAGGCTTGGTGCTGGAACTTTCTAAAAAAACAGGCGTGCAGACCGTATTTTTGGCAGAGGAATTAAGAGAGCTGTTAGAGGATCGGGAGGAACTGTACGAAAACGCTGCAGAGAAGCAGACGCTTTTAGCACATTATTGCCAGAGCTGCGTACATACGATAAGTGGTGTACGGGTAGAGGTGCCTGTCCGGGAGCTGGCGGCATGTCTGTCGCATATGGCTTCCTGGCTGAAAGAGCATATCCGCCGTACGGAGTGGATAGAGGACGGAGAGGGACATCATTGGTTTAATGGGTATTATGATAACCATGGCAGACCGTTAGAAGGCGGCGATCGGATGATGCTGACCAGTCAGGTTTTTGCAATTATGTCGGGTACTGCAAAGCAGAACCAGATAAGAGAGATCTTACAGGCGGCGGATGCTCTTCTCTATCATAAAGAGGTTGGAGGGTATCGTCTTAATACCAATTTTCATGAGTTGAAGATGGATATGGGCAGGATGTTCGGTTTTGCCTATGGGACAAAGGAAAACGGAGCCGTTTTTTCCCATATGACAGTGATGTTTGCCAATGCTCTTTACCGTCGCGGCTTTGCCAAAGAAGGTTTTAAAGCCATAAATACACTGGCGCAGCATTGTATGGATATGGAAAGAAGCAGGATGTATCCAGGGGTGCCGGAATACATCGATCCAAGCGGCAGAGGGATGTACCATTATCTGACGGGCGCCGCTAGCTGGCTGCTGCTGACGGTCGTAACGGAAGTATTTGGAGTAAGAGGGGAGCTTGGGAACCTGCGTCTGGCACCTGCCTTAAAGGCGGAGCAGTTTGCGGCAGACGGCAGGGCGGGAATCCATCTGCAGTTTGCCGGAAGGAGACTGTTTGTAGATTACCGGAATCCAAAGAAACTAGAAGCCGGGATGTATCAGGTGACACGGCTAGAGATAGACGGTCGCTTTTATCCAATGGCAGGCGAAAGCTTCCTGCTGTCTGAAAAAAGCCGCAACGGAGCCTTGCTGCCAAGGAGAGTGATTGAGGAATTGTCCGGGACGGTAGAGCATCGGATTACGGTGACATTGGGATAAGGACGGAAAATTCCCGAAAATTATTACTTGACAACAGCAAAAACCTATAGTATGATAAATAGCAACATAAGCGAAACCGATGAGAAAGAGGAGTAAGCAGCAGCAGAACATGACAGAGAGCCGCAGGCGGTGGGATTGCGGTATGGGAGCTTTTGCTGAATGGACTTTCGAGGGCATCCCGGAATTAGAGTATGGGATGACGGCCTCCATAGCCGTTACCAGATGGCATATATGATAGTATATGGTAGAGTGGGCTGAATTGATCAGCCAATTTGAGTGGCACCACGGAAGTATATCCGCCTCAAGCAAAGTGATTTGCTTGAGGCTTTTTTTTTGGTGCGCCCAGTATGGGCGCAATCTAATCGGTGAAAGTCCGTAACAC
>CAJUFW010000149.1:2257-8516 GCA_910585655.1 uncultured Lachnospiraceae bacterium | reverse complement strand
TACGGTGGTGTGGGAGGTCGGTAGATAAAATAATTATCTACCTCCTACCCGATTCAACACCATTTCTGGTTTCTTTCTATCTGTTTCCAATCTATCCCTTTGGCTTTCCCCATGGCAGCGGCGCGTCTGCTTCTAGTGGTTCTGTCACGCCGACTGCTAACTGCCCTCTGGCAGTCGGCGGATTTTCCTGCCAGCGTTCGGAATCGTCAATTACGGTCGCCGCCTCCACTGCCCGCATCCAGTCGGCTCGCTGATCGTGAACGGCTTGCGTCCGGAGAATCTCTTTTGGATCGGTTCGTTCCATCAGCTCTTTTCTCAGCGCGTCGGCAAGCTCCGGTTCCTCTTCTATCCGGTTTTGCATTTCGTCCGGATCGTTCTCTATGTCAAAGAGCATATCCTGTTTTTCATAGCCATCATAGGAAATATATTTGTAGTTTCCTTTGACCACCATCCGTCCATAATGATAGGTGTCTCCCATCGCACGAAACCCGTCTAAAAGTTCGCTAAAAATCACCCGTTTCTCATCAATTTCCTGCTTTCCATGCAGATATTCACCCAGGTCTACTCCATCGGTCTGTGGAAGTTTTTTGGTTCCTGCCAGTCCCCACAAAGTTGGCCCTAAATCTAAGATACTCGACGGCGATTTGACGATATGCCCTTTGGCAATCCCGTCTCCGGCAAACAGCATCGGCACTTTAATGGATTTCTCAAAAAAGGCATCTTTTCCAAAGAGGCTTCGATCCCCTACCTGATCGCCATGATCCGAAAGATAGCAAAATACCTGTTCTGTTCCTCTGCGCTTGGTAAATGCCTCAAATGCCTGCCGTACCTGTCCGATTTGCTCGTCCATCTGTTCGATCAAGCCGCAATAAGCAGCCACACAGCCTTTTGCCACCTCTTCACTGACGATCCGCCGCCGCCGAAGCAGCACTTCATTCATATAATCCGGTAGTTCCTGTAAAAGCTTTGAGGCTTCTACCCGATTCATATATTTCTCGAACAGCTCTGGTCTGGTGATATACGGGAAATGCGGACCGTAGGTACCGACTAAAATAAACTGCGGCTTTTCATGATCCTCCTTTAAATAATCCAGGGCGCTCTGTACGACCACCTGATCATAGTAAATTACCGGGGATTCCCCTCCTCCTACCACCTGGACAGCTCCCACATCAGCAAAGGTACGCACCAAAACGCCCCTCTGTTCCTGCAGCTTTTTTACCGGGCGCGTCCAACTGACCGGCGTTGTATCCGGAGCAATCCGTTTGGTAAAACCGTGCCTCTGATCGGCTCCTACAAAGTGCATTCTGCCGCACAGTACCGTTTCATAGCCTGCCTCTACCAACGGATGTAAAAAAGTAGGCTGTAAATCCGGCAGCGTATCGTCGTTGGTATAAATGCCCGTACGGTATGCCTGCAGCGTACTCATCATCGCCATCCGCGCCGGAACACAAAGCGGACACGGCGTATACGTATGGTCAAAGCGGGTTCCCTCCGCTGCCAGCCGATCCAAGTTCGGCGTATCTACATTTTGCCCGAAATAACCAGTAAAATAAGAAGTATGCTGATCACTCATAAAGACTAAAATATCCGGCTTTGCCATTTTATCCCCTCTTTCGTTTTCTATTCATGCCCTTCTCTTGGCACGGTATCCGAGGTATGAATCATCCAGGTAAGCATTTCCTTTTGCAGTTCGTTTACCAAACCTTGGTAGGAATCCTCATTATACAGGTTATGCAGCTCCGTTGGATCCGATTTCATATCATAAAGCTCATTGTCTCCGTTTGTCCGTACATTCAGCTTATAACGGCTGTTGCGCAGCATCACCACCCGGCAGACGCTTTCCGGCGATTTCTGCTGCTGGATCATTTTCGGATAATAAATGGTATGCGGCTTCATAAACGCGGCAAAGCCTCCCGTCCCTTCAAAACAATGCGGTTCTCTCGTATCATAGCCGCCCTCACAAAATACCACTCGTTCCGGATCTCCGTTTGCTCCGGCTACTTGTTTTGCTAAGGAAATACCAAACTGATCGTGTTTGATTTCAATGCCTTCCCACTCGCAGATAGTCGGAAAAATATCAAAGGTCTGCGTCAGTTCCTCCACCCGGTGTCCGGCTGGCTGTCCTGGTCTGCGGATAATCAACGGCACCTTGGTCAGATCATCATCCATCGCATTCGGCCATTTTTCAATCAGTCCCCAGTCGCCTGCCCAGTCTCCATGATCCGAAGAAGCAATCACCGTCGTATTATCTTCCAGCCCGCTCTCTTTTAGAGCCTCTAACACCCGTCCTAGCAGCATATCCGTATAGGAACACATCGCCAGATACGCCGCATGGATTTTCCGGTAAACCATCTCGTCCGTATCCCCCAGTTCCCGGTACTGCCGTATTAGCTTTTGCAGCTCTGGCTTTCCTTCCAAATCAGGAGGCAGGATCGGCAAATCTTCCGCCTGGTACATATCCATAAAGTGCTGTGTTATGGAATACGGCGCATGTGGGAAAAAGGTCGGCAAAAAGATAAAAAACGGCTTATCTCCCGGCTTCCACTCCCGGATTGCACGAACGGCTGCCTCAACACATTTCGTATCATTAAGATGTTCCAGTTCGTCGTCCGGAATCGGATCTAAGAGCATCGTATAGTCCTTCACCTCTCCGGCAATTCCACCCAAAGAAGCCTTGTTCCTGCCGCCGCCGTTCATATTGCCGTCTTGTTCCTCGGCGCCTGGAACATTTCCTTTATAATGCTTGCCGTTTCCATGCCCGAAATCTACATAGAGGTATTTGTCGATACAATCAAAGTAGACCTCTTCGGAAAACATATGATTTTTTCCGTACACATGCACTTCAAAACCCGCATCATGGATGTATTGAAGGAAATTCGGGTGCCATGGCTGTAAATAATGTTTCAACGTCCGAAAGCCTGCCACATGCGGATACCATCCTGTCATCAGACTGCAGCGGGACGCTACACAGACCGGATGCGCCGAATAATTGTTCTCAAACAATGTCCCTTCTGCTGCCAGCCGATCAAAATTCGGCGTTTTTACATACGTATTGCCATAACACCCCATACTGGACGCCCGGTATTCATCCGGAAAAAAGAATACATAATTCATCATACAACAATACCTCCTCGTTTGATCCCATCTCTGATGGAAGTTTTATTCTGGTTTCCTAGTAGCCGCAGCAGCAATCGTCCCCAGGTTTGCACCTTCCCAGATCAGCCGCTTTACCGCCTCTTCATTTCCCGGCAGACAGCGCTTTTCCATCATATTCCAGAGCTGGGCGTTGGAAAATCTCCTGTCCATATCTCTTGGTACGATATCGCACGTAGACTGGTACCAGTCCAAAAGCTCTAAACGGAAGCGGGCGATCTCTTTCGCATAGACCGGATTGTTGATTTCGTTATGCCGCTCTTTCGCATCCTGCTTTAAATCATAAAACTCTGAGCTTCCCAACGTACGATGGACATACTTATAACGTCCGTCTGTCACCATTGTCCCTTTGGCATGTGCCAGCGGATCGCTTTGCGCCTTCTGCTTTGGATAGTAATGGTTTTCCGGAGAAGTCGCCACGGTATCTGCCGTCGCATGGTATTCGTCGCTCTGCCATTCATACGCCATCCGCCCGCCTTCGCTATGGGCATAGTTCCGGACGGACACCTGCTTGTCTGCCAACACCGGCAAAAGGCTGATACCAAACTGATCGTGCGTCGGCTCCACCCCGGCAAACTCCATCGCGGTCGCATAAAAGTCCACCAGCTCTGCCAGAGTATCTCTTTTCCCTGGCTCTACCGGATAGTCCCGCGGCGGCGCAGCCTTATGAAGCCTATCACGACCGTTTTCGTGTAGTATTGGAATATATTGACGCACATTTGGAAGAAAAACTTACTCTTTCCTTTGTCGCAGAACAAACGGCGCTTTCCTCCAACACCGTCGGCGGCTATTTCAACCGCTATATGAACACTACTTTTTCTACTTATATCACTCAAAAACGGATGGAAAAGGCGTGTCTTTACTTAAAAAAATCCCAGAAACAGGTCAAAGAAATCGCCAGTCTCTGCGGCTATCCGGACTATTTTTATTTTTGTCGGGTATTTCAGCAGCATTATTCCTGTACCCCTTCGGAATGGAGAAAACAACATGAAGCATAAAACTTTAAAAGAAATTTATCTTTACAGTATGTTGCTGCTTATGGCGCTGATCCTTTCTATGCAGCTTTTTTATTTTTCAGCTATGAGTTCCTATACCAAAAAGGGGACTTTAGAAGTCATGTCCTTTATATCCACCCAGCTTACCAATAAAATACAAAAGGAAATTTTCTTGCTAAAAGGAACTGCGGAAGCTCTCTCCTTCGACGCGTATATCAGCCGTTTTCTCTTAGAAGAAAATCCTGCCAACCGCTACCAGGATCCTGTCAATATTTACAAGCAGATGCGAAGCCTTTTAAAAGAAGATTCTTCTCTGACTACTATCCTTATTTATGACAGTCTGGGGCATCGCTACGAATATGGAGAAGCGTTTTCTGCCGCCGTCTGCCGGAAGCTTTATGAAAGCGTGCAAAAGCAGGAGCCTCCCTCCTATTCCTTACAGATCATTGAGGACGATACCTACCTTGTCGCCTATATTCCTATCTATAGTACCCGTTCCTTCCCCCTAGAACAAATCGGCTGGGCTGTCCTGCTTTCCCGCTGCGATTATATTCAAAACTATCTTGATAGCTATTCCGGTATGAGCGGTCTATCGGTCGCTCTCGCCAACAAGCGCCACCAAATCCTTCTTAGCAACCGCGAGGAATTGCTTTATACGGATTTTACCTCGCTGACCAAAAAGAAAAAAAGCCAGATCGCGCTTTCCGAACAGACCTTGTTTCCTTCTGACATTCAACTGACCATTTTACAGGACAATTCCAAACTGATTCCTTATCAGAGCCTTTTTATCAAAAGTACGTTCCTGCTGATCGTCGTTCTGATTGTTATCTCTGTTCTGATCAGCCGTTCCATCAACCATATGATCTTTTTGCCGATCAATTATATTATTTCTGTTTTAGATTCCCTCGGCAGCCAGGGCGCCAAAGGTCGTCTTATCTTCCAGCCTCATATTTACCAGAGCTTACAGATTGTCAAGCTGGCGCAGACGATCAATCAAATGCTGGCGCGTATCGACGATTTCAGTCACCGCGCCTTTCTCAACCAGCAGCGCCTCTATGAGTCCGCTCTAAAGGAAGCCAAGTACAAAACCTATCTCCTACGCAAACAGATCGATGCGCATTTTATTTTCAATACTCTAAATTCCATTAAAATCCTTTCTGACCGCTACCAGGCAGAAGACATTGCCCAAATGACGGAAGGACTGGGGAATATTATGCGCTATGCTTATCTTCCCACCGACTATATTAACCTGTTTGATGAATTCCAGATCCTGGAACAATATGTTTATATCATGAACGTCCGCTACGATCATTGCTTTTTCGTGGAATATGAAGTAGAGGACATTCTATGCAACTACCGCATCCTCCGCCAGCTTCTTCAGCCGCTGCTGGAAAATTGTATGACCCACGCCCCTCTCTCTTCCGGCAACCCTCTTTCTATCACGGTCTGCGCTCAAATCCTGCCCGAAGAACGGCTTAGGATATCCGTTACCGATAACGGTATTGGAATTTCACCGGAAAAGCTGGCAGATATCCGTTCCCAGCTTAACGATAACAAAGAGCATTATGATACCAAAGGGATTTCCCTAGTCAATATCAACCAGCGGCTTCAGCTATATTACGGAACACCGTTCCATTTAACGATCGAAAGCGTACAGGGAGAATATACTTGTGTTTCTTTTCTTATCCCGCTGCAGCCAGATACGCCCTAGCCTGCTCTCCCTGTTTCTTTTTCTTTTATTTTTCAGACACACTTTTAACACAATTTCCCTCTATAATAAAACTCGGATAGTGATAAATCACTTTCTACTCCCACCCTATTATACGAAGGAAGGAGCCAGACCGACAGTAGCCGGTCATGGCTCCTTTCTTTTGTTGTACTGCCCTTTCCTGCTCCGTACATGTCCCATTCTGTCCCAATGGAATAGCTCCTTCCTATGGAACGGTCATCCTATGTACGTAAGGAAAAGCTCACAATCAGCGCCTGGTCGATTTTAGACAGCGCTTCCTGATCGAGATGGCACACTTTCTCCTTCAACCTCGTTTTATCAATCGTCCGAACCTGCTCTAATAAGATCACAGAATCTTTGACAATTCCATATTTTTCCGCAT
>CAJUFW010000149.1:0-2247 GCA_910585655.1 uncultured Lachnospiraceae bacterium | reverse complement strand
TATCTCCACATGAGTCGGGAGTTTTGCTTTATTCATCTTTGAGGTAATCGCCGCACAAATCACCGTAGGACTGTGCCGGTTGCCCGTATCGTTTTGGATAATCA
Source organism: uncultured Lachnospiraceae bacterium (assembly GCA_910585655.1). Classification (GTDB taxonomy): domain Bacteria; phylum Bacillota; class Clostridia; order Lachnospirales; family Lachnospiraceae; genus MGBC131033. Next base: position 2,143 of record CAJUFW010000149.1, on the reverse strand, counting down.
GTACCGGACGTACTCCGCCCTGTTCCGATCCAACCACCGGGCGCAAATCTGCATAATATACATCGCCTCGTTTAATCATGATATTCTCACACTCCATTTTATGGTTCTATCCGTATTATTCCCTTTTTTCCAACCGGTATTCCATAAAATGCAAAAAGTCTTTCGGTTACTCCAGGTATTCCACTGCATTCAATTCATCCCGCGTATAATCCATACTGCCGATTACTCTTCCCTTCTGGTAATAAATTCTTGGAACACGTTTTGAAAGGTTACAGACAAATTCGTAGTTAAAAGTTCCTGCTAAGGCGGCTGCTTCCTCTACCGTAATACAGGCTGTGCCGTCCGTGCCGACTAATGTCACGCTGTCGCCTATCTTTGTTTCCGGGATTTCCGTCACATCCACCATCATCTGATCCATACAGATACGTCCGATTACCGGCGCCCTTTTCCCTTGTATCAAAACATAGCCCTTTGAAGAAAGGCTTCTCGGATAGCCGTCTGCATAACCGACCGGAACGGTCGCTACCAACGTGCGGCGGGTAGTAATATATGTACTGCCGTAGCTGATTCCCTGCCCGGCTTCCAGTTCCTTGACGTATACGACATGGCTTCTAAGGCTTAGAGCCGGACGTAGCGCCAAGGCTCTTTTATTGACCTCTTCCGACGGATACATCCCGTAAATAGCGATACCCGCCCGTACCATATCATAATTTGCCTGCGGCAAATCGATAATCGCCGCGCTGTTTGCGGCATGGCGCATCGGGATGTCTATCCCCTCCGCAGCCAGACTGTCGCAAAACCACTCGAATCTCTCAAGCTGCTTTCTCGCGGAACTTTTATCTGCTTCGTCCGCACCGGCAAAATGGGTAAAAATTCCTTCTATCTCCACTGCCGGCAACGCTGCAATCCGACTTATCTCCTCTATACTTTGGGGACAGACGGCAAACCCAATCCGTCCCATTCCGGTATCAACCTTCATATGAATCCGGGCTTTTTTCCCCTGCCGCCCGGCTTCTTCGCTTAGCCGCTTAGCCATTTCATATCGGAACACGGTCTGGGAAATATCTGCTGCCACCAGTTCCTTGTAGTATTCCGGCGGCGTATACCCCAGCACCAGCACCAGCTTTTTGATTCCTGCCTTTCTTAAATTAAGCGCTTCTTGGATTGCCGCTACCCCAAAGCCTCCGACCTTCTCCTGTACCGCATAGGCAATAGGAATTGCCCCATGCCCGTAACCATCCGCCTTAATAACCGCCATTACTGCAGTCTCCGGACGAACGATCCGTTTGATCTCTTCTATATTAGAACAGATTGCATCCAAATTTATCTCTGCCTGGATTCTACTATAACTCTTCACATCTATCCCTCAATTTTCCTCTAAGCCTTCTATAATATCCCCTGCCATACAGGCATATTTGCCGACCCGTTCTGCAGCTCGATCCCCTGCCAAGCCATGCAGATACACGCCCAAGCAGGCGGCTTCCCGGCAGCTCATTCCCTGCGCTAAAAGCGCGGCGATGATTCCGGTCAGCACATCCCCGGAGCCTGCTGTCGCCATCCCGCTGTTGCCGGAGGCGTTGACGCAAAGCTGTTCCTCTCCTGCGCTTGCTACTACGGTACGGGCATCCTTTAACACCAGAGTAAGCCCTCTTCCTGCCATATGCCTGGTAACAAATCGGGCAGCCGCCGGCATATCCGCCTGGATCTGTCCGATTTCACAGGAAAGCAGTTCTGCCAGTTCCTTTAGATGAGGCGTCAGCACCAAATCTCCTTCCAAATACAGACGGTTAAACAGCTCCCCCTCCGCCTTCTGACCGATATATTCCGGGTTAGCAGCAATATGATAAAGAGCATCCGCATCGATTACCACCGGGACATGTGCATATTGCAATACCAGCTCTACCAACAGTTTGGCAATCGCGCTCCTCCCAAGCCCTGGTCCTACTACGATAGCATCTGCCCATGCCAGCTCCTGCCCAAGTCGTTCGATTTCTAACTTATTTTTTATATGCTCCGGCTCATAGGTCGTCAAAATAGCTTCCGGTAGCAAGGTATGAAGAGCCGCCCTGTTTTCCTCTGCCGTCAGTACCTTTACCATCCCGGCGCCTGTCCGAAACGCCGCCTTTGCACTAAGGTAACAGGC
>CAJUFW010000148.1 GCA_910585655.1 uncultured Lachnospiraceae bacterium | reverse complement strand
CGAGATCGAGTAATGTGACTGGAGTTCAGACGTGTGCTCTTCCGATCTAAACAGGTTAGTGACAAACATAATCATATCGTCTATAATCCCACCTAAATAGCCGGATAAAAGCCCTAACGTAAGACCGATTAAGGTTGCAATCACACCGGCTAAAAGTCCCATTTTCAGGGAAGTTCCTACCGCATGGGTCAACTCTTTTAGCACATCACGACCAAAATTGTCCGTACCGAGTATAAAGTTTCTCTTACTCGTAATATCCTTTACATTCGTATACGTATGAAAGGAAATTGTATTGCTCTCTTCCAATACTCCTGTTTCCGGGTTCTTTGTGGCGATGATGATATCCTCTGTCTCTAAAATCGTAGACATTCTGGCTGCCAGCCTTCGATAATACTGCCGCTTTGCGTTGGTCAGTCCCTTTTGTTCTACTTCCGGATCATAATGTTCATTCCAAAAATTGACCATTGCCACGTTGTCTTCCACTGGAATATCTGCTTCTGCAATCCCCCGGTATTTGGTTAGCCACAGTACCATCGCGTCTTTATCTTCCTGGGAAACCAGCTTATTCAAACGGGTAGCCGTAATGTCCAGATCCAGCCCATACTGCTTGGATTCTAACGTATCTGCCAGAGAAATATACGTTCCCGGCGGATAGCTGGAGCTAGCTACCATTTCCAGCGGATCGCCCGGCACCAGCAGCGGATAAAAGACTGCCATTCCCAGCATAAAGACAAAAATCACAAAACCTATCACAAATCTTGGTGAATGAAACACCTGTTTTAACTGATTTTTCATATTGCGCCTCCTCTTCTGCCGGATTAAGAATCCTGCTGTGCTGCCTTAATCCGCGGATCGATCAAACCATATATGACTTCAACTGCCAGATTGGCAATCAATACCATAATCGTAATCATCAGCGTAGAAGCAGAAATCAGCGGATAGTCACGGTTACTGATGGCGCTTAGCATCGTAGAGCCGATGCCCGGATAGTTAAAAATCGTCTCGGCTACGATATTGCCGCCGATCATCGTACCCAAAGAAAGAGCCAGCCCTGTCACCTGCGGAAGCATAGCGTTCCGAAATACATAGCCGACGATCTTTCTATCTTTGATTCCTAAGAAACGGCTGTATTTCACATAATCTGCGTTCAATTCATAAATCGACATCGAACGCATTCCGATTGCCTGACCGCCAATCGTAATCAGAACAATCGACCAGAACGGAAGCTGATAATGAACAAACAAAGACTGGAAAAACTCCCAGCTCATACTAGGAATCAGTTCGTACCCATATCCTCCTCCAACCGGCGCGACCTTTAAATAAATCGCAAATACCAATAAAAGCACGGTAGCCATACCGAACGCCGGAATATTTCCGATAAACAAAAAGGCAGGTAAAATTGCTTTGTCAAAAACACCCTTCATATAGGCGGCAACCGCCCCCAACAGATTCCCCAATATCCAGCCGACAATAATCGCCGGAAGCTGCAGGCAAATCGTCCATCCCATCGAAGAAGCAATAATATCCGAAATCTCTCTTGGATAGTTGCTAAAAGAAATCCCGAAATCTCCCCGCAGGGCATTTTTCACAAAGGTAAAAAACTGTACGTACAGTGGTTGATCCAAGCCAAACCTGGCTGAATAATCATCCAATACTTTTTTTACAGCAGTTGCATCCATACCCGGAGAAATGCTGCCCTGAGCAATCGCGTCTACCGGATTGCCAGGCATCAGACGCGGCAGCATAAAGTTTAAAAATACTGCCACAATCAATGTGATCAGATACCAACCAATCTTTTGTAAATAGTATTTCTTATACCCTTTCAAAAGAGTCACCCCACAATCATATGTTGATAGCCGTTCCAAATAAAATAAGAATCCTGCCACTGATACAAAAACAGGGAGCCCCGCCTCCTGTGAAGCAACGCTCCCTGTTCCGCCGGTTTTGGCTACGGCTTATTCAATTTATCAGGAAAGAAGTTCTGTCTGCCGTCTGCTTGATTACTCTACCAGCTCTAAATGATACAGAGCAGCAATTCCATATCCGTCCGTACAGTCAGTCGGAGGAATGTTCTGTCCGTCGCCCTGAGTCGGGAATCCGGTCCATACTGTCTCATTCGTGTTGTGGAACAGCTCTGGTCTGTACATCAAGGAGAAGGATGGAACTTCGTCCAGATAAATCTGGCTTAACTCGGTATAGTATTCCTTTAACTTCGCCTGATCGGTCTCAAACGGAATGATCTGAATCAGCTCGTCAGCACGGTCGTTCTTATACCAGCCGTAGTTTCCGTTCCAGTTGCTCATCATACCGATAAATTCACTGGACATCATACCTCTGACACGAGCCCATGGGGAAGTAATACCAGCGCCTACCGTACCCCACATAGCGATTTCAAAATCATGGTTGGTAAACATATCATAATAAGTAGATGCTTCTGGGAAATAAGTCTCAATCTCAATACCGATTTCTTTTCCGGCTGCTGCTACGATTTCCAGAGAAGCATTCCAGTCATCCCAGCCCTGCGGGCAAGATGCCTGATAGGAAAGCTTTACACCGTCTACTTCACGGATTCCGTCGCCGTCAGTATCAACGATGCCAGCCTCATCCAGAAGCTTCTTTGCACCTTCTATGTCGCGTCCTGCCCACTGATATGGCTTTAACGCTTCCTGATCGACCATTGCCTGTTCCCCTTCTGTCGGGTTCATAACGCTTCTTGGAACCTGGGTAAAGCTTGGGCATTGCCCGCCCATAGCAGCGCTTACGATCTGGTCATAATCAACTGCCATCGCGATAGCCTTCCGTACTTCCTTCCGATCCAAGCCCGGCTTCTCTACGTTAAACCAAGCAGTCGGCATCGTAACACAGATGTTATACGGAGCTTCGTCAATATAAGTAGAAATGGTATCGCTGTTTGCCATCATATCTGCGATGTTTAAGTTAAACTGCTGAGATACATCAACCTCTCCATTGGAAAACGCCTGGTTTCCAGCCGGGTTGTCTGCAAAAATATTGTGTGCTAAATACTTAGGCACCGGCAGACTGCCCCAAAGTGCAGTTCCCCAATAATTGTCGTCACGGATAAAGACAACCTTCTGATCGTCGTTGTAATATTTCATATATGGACCGGAGGCTACAAAATCTTCCATTGTATCCTCTTTCATTGCCGTAGCGTCGTTATTGTTTCTTGCCTCTACCTTCTCTACATAAGCTTTCTGCATGATATAGGTCTGTGCAATAAAGGAATCAAGCATCAGCGGATTGACTGCCTTGCCATCGTCCTGTAAAACAGACTTAATCACAACAGTGTTGGCATCCGTTGCCTCTACTGCCTCAATATAAGGCGCATTGTTGTTATAAGTAGAAGACTCGTATTTCTTATGTGTCTCCCAGGTATATGCCACGTCCTCAGCAGTCAACGGCGTACCGTCGCTCCAGTGAGCGTCTGGATTTAAATGAACCGTCATCTCGGTTCTCGCATCGTTCCAGGCATAATCCGTACCTAAAAGCGGATAGAGCTGTCCGTCTAACAGGTTATAGATAAACATAGTCTCATAAATAATAACACGGGCGCTGGCGCCGTTGCTGATGCTCCAGTTGTTGTTATTCGCGTGCATTGGATTCCATGCGTTGATCGCATTCCACTGCTGCCCGTTAAAGTACAAGGTTTCATTTCTTGGGGTAGATCCTGCCGTCTGAGTGTCCTCCGGCTCATTGTCGCCTGTTGTCTCTTCCGGCTCGTTGGTCTCGTCTTGCGTCGTATCTTCCTCTGGAGTCTTATCGTCCTCCGGGGTCTTGTCATCATCCTGCGTCGTCACCGGAGCGTCCTCCTTCGGCTTATCCTTGCTGCACGCTGCCAAGCAGGAAACTGCCAATACCAGAACCAACAACATTGCTAATACTTTCTTAGCTTTCATCATGAAAACCTCCTCTCGCTTCACTCGCGATATTTTATAATGCGGCTTCGGGAACAGTTGAGTTTTTGCTTCTCCTCTCCTGGCTCCCGCGGGTAGCTTGCTACCGTTTTTTCCGCGCATACAAAATACAATAAAATCGTTTTTAACTTTCCCGTAAAACTCCTCTCGGTTATAAGCCATGAAACGGTTTCTCTAAAGCTGTCGTTTTTGTATGTAATGCTATTATATCATTTCTATACAAATAATGCAACTATTTATTTTTATTTCTATACATTTTGTTTATAAAAAAAGGTTCAAACAGTTGTTTTCTTCGTCATAGATAATAAAGTAATGTAAACATTTGTTTGTACGTCCATTTGCTTTTCCTAAAGCCAAACTGTGAAAAAGAAGTTCGGAGAACTTTCCTATTATATGAAAAAGAATTCCACAAAGTGGAATTCTCGCGCCGAGCGCGGTTGCCGAACGGCAACATCTTCCATGCGCGCGAGTGCGCATCCCCCGGAGGGCTTTTTGTAGGATAGGGAAGTTCGGAGAACTTTCCTATCCTATGAAAAAAGCTGCCGCATCCTTATCCTTGATTTCCTAATCATGGATGCAACAGCTTCTCTAACTGCTACTCTGCGTCTAACAATTCCTTCACTTCCCGTGCCTTATTTTTGATCCGGTCATTGCATTCCCTTGCTACCAAAATCGTAGAAATCCAGCGGGCAGATTCTTCCTTTTTCCCGGAGCGCCTAGCCAAATCAGCCATCAACAACTCCGTCGTATACTCGTCCATACCGCACATCGGAAATTCCTCTCTCGAAAAAGCCTGGGAAAAACCATTATAAGAAGTATCAATCAGTTCTGCTTCCTTTTCCTTTAACTGCGTCCTAGCTGCTTCCTGCCCTTCTTCTTCTGCCAGATTTTCTTCCTTTCCTCGAAGCAGCCAGGCGATTTTTAAGCAGGTATATGCCTGCTCGCTTGCCAAAGAACGTCTTACCATTGTTCCTAACAACGCCAGTTTGTGACGGTTTAAGGCATCCTCATATGTATAAATCCCTGGTATCCGTTCCTCCTTAATTCCTTTGAAATTAGGGGTAATATTATCTTGGACATATTTTCTTTGTATCGATGTCAAATCCATAAAAAAACGGCTTAGAGCTGCATAACCACAGTGCGGACAGGCTATCGCATCGTACTTTAGACTGTCTAGCTGTTGATAGCGCGGTCTTAAATCCGAATCCGTTGAAATCAGCTTGGTCTTTCCGGAACGAACCGTTTTGGCTTTAAACTCCTTTCCACAGCAAGGACATTCATAGGTCTTTTCAAACAAAAGCGCCGCTTCCGCTTCCGCTCCCTCCCGTTCCTTTTTATCCGGCTCAAACAGCTTCCCCCGTCCGAGCAGTTCCAGGCTTGTAAACATATCTGCCATAATTTTTCTCCATCTCCACTTTCTGTTCCGGCTGCCGATCGCAGTGCTGCGTCTTTGGCGCCGTTTCTTATTGTCATAATCTTTTACTATCATAGCACATTTTTCCGGATTAGAAAACCCTGAAATGAAAAAGAATTCCACAAAGTGGAATTCTCGCGCCGAGCGCGGTTGCCGAACGGCAACATCTTCCATGCGCGCGAGTGCGCATCCCCCGGAGGGCTTTTGTATGATAGGGAAGTTCGGAGAACTTTCCTATCATATGAAAAAGAATTCCACAAAGTGGAATTCTTTTTGTGTATATTTTCTATTACGTGCTGACATGTCTGTCGGTCATCTTATCAACGCCCGGTTTCTATCTTATTTGTAGAAATAATGCGCTCCAAGCTTTACGCCGCTTCTACGGGAAGCCAGGCTGCTGCTGTAACGGCAGAAGAACAAGTAATTTTTTCCGTCAAACGCATCCTTTCCTTCTAACACTGCCTTCGCTGCCTTAATACATTCTTTTTCCATCTTAATCTCTGCGGCTCCCTTTCTTTTTCCATAGACGCTTAAAGCTTTTTTAAGCGTCCCAACGGATGGGGAAGCTACGGAGAACTGATAAATCCTTCTTCCATAAGAACGACTATACGCGCTCTGGTATACGACATCCTCAATGTTGTTCGGAAACTGGTTTGATTTTACACGGTTCATTACGACGTTGCCTACCGCCAATTTGCCCTTATAAGACTGATTCCCTGCCTCTGTATAAATCAGACAAGCCAACAATTTCAGATCAGCCTTACTGTAGGATTCCTTTTTCTCCTCTTTTTTCTCTTTGTCGTCTTTTTTATTGTCCTTTTTGTCTTTGCTGTCTTTCTCGTCCTTGCTATCTTTGTCTTCTTTCTTATCGTCTTTGTCGTCTTTTTTCTCTTTGTCGTCCTTTTTGTCTTTGTCTTCTTTCTTATCGTCTTTGTCGTCTTTTTTCTCTTTGTCGTCTTTCTCTTCTTTGTCTTTTTTATCGTCCTTCTCGTTTTCTTTCTCTTTTTCAGCCTCGTCCTTTTGGCTGTCTTTTACGGTCTCTTTTTCTTCTTCTGTCTTATCTGCTTCTGTCTGTGTCTCTTGCTCTTTATCCATAGCAGCGTCCTCTCCGGTCTCTGCTCCGTTTTCTCCCATCGCCACTGCTCCGCCGCTTACTGCATTTACGTCTGCCTCAAAAGCTTCTTTTTCTTCCCTTCCTGCTACGCCTGCTTCTTTAGCATAAGCCGGTACAGAATCAAACACCGTCAACATCAATGCAACAATCGCCAGCAACAATACTTTCTTTTTCATGATTCTACTCCTGTTACGTTTTTTAATATCTAATTAACAATTTCGTAACAAGTATAGCGCAGTTTTGTAAAAATTGCAAGTACTTTTTTAATCTTTTACTAATAATTCTTGTCCTGATTCGGCTTAAACCCGCTAAAACAGCGGCTTTCCATCCAATACTGCTTCTATTAACCGATCCCCTATATAGCTTAATTTCAGAGAAAAAAACGGAGCATCCTCCTCTAAAAGTCGGAAAAAAATCCGATCGCCCTCCCATAGCTCTAGCTCTGCAATCCTTTGTTTCGGAACCCATTCAAGCGTTCCCTCATCACAATCCGTCAGATCTCCTTCAAAACCATCCGCCGTATAGAGACTCATATATTCACACATCGGCGGTTCTTCCGCTTTCTGAAAGCAAAAGGTAATCAGTCCCCGGAAACGCCAGTGTGTCAGTGTCAGCCCTGTCTCTTCCTTTACCTCGCGCAGCAGACAATCCTCCGGACTCTCCCCTTCTTCAAAATGCCCGCCGACCCCAATCCATTTATCCTGGTTGACATCCTGCTTCTTCTTGACCCGATGAAGCATCAGATAGGCGTCGTCCCGCTCGATATAACATAACGTCGTCAGTTCTTTTTTGCCGCTCATGCCGCTTTTCCCTCCTGCATCCTTCTTTCTTCTCGTTTTTATACGTTTAAACAGGCGGCTATCCGCCGCCTGTCCGAGTTTCTTCTATATAAATAGATCTTTAAAACGGATTCCCTGCATCCCGTTTCTCTAAACCAAAAAACGTTAAAGCATGCTGAATCGTCAAATCCCAGAAGCGCCATTCATGGGTATAGCCTTCGATTTCCTCAAAGGTCGCTTCAAGATTGATGCTCTTGGCATATTCTTTGAATTCCTCATACATATCATAAAGGAAATCATTTTTCCCACAGGCAAAATAAAGCTTCGGCAGCTTTCCGGTGCCGCTTAATTCCTTTAAGATCTTCCAGCTATTTTCATAGGAATTGACATACTTCTCCAAACCGCCTGCATTTTTCACACTGGTAATCTGACGCTGCATCTTCGGATCGGTGCTTTCCATATCAATATGGTCAAAGTTACGCGGTGCAGAAGATAAAATAGCAGCAGCAGCAAACTTATCCGGATGGTTGACGGCATATTTGATGGTTCCGCCTCCGCCCATAGACAATCCTGCGATAAAATTATCCTCGCGCTTGTCCGAAGCCGGGAACCAGTTATAAATAATCGGCATCAGTTCTTCGGTCAGATAGTCAAACATATGATATCCAATCATGGTATCCCAGTTGGAATAATTGCTGTTTAACGCGCTCGGCATGACTACAATCAAATCCTTTTCACAGGCATACAGCTCAATGTTGCTCTTCCGAATCCAGTCGGTATAATCTCCGAACGTTCCATGCAGCAGCCAAAGTACCTTATATTTCTTACCGGAACCATAAAACTCCTTTGGGGAAAGCGCTCTGGCTTTGTCCGGCAGGATGATATTGACATCCGTATTCCCCTGTAAATATTGACTTTCAAAATTAAAATGTACCAGTGCCATGGTTCTTCTCTCCTTTTCTTTTTTATGTTTTTATATATCTTTTTCTGCCTGTCCTTTGTCCTTTTTACTCTAGCACAACCACTCTCTTTTGCCCATGTACGGAACGCACAGATTTTACAGAAAAATATGTCATTCCTGCCCTGTTTCTGTTTTCTCCTTCTCCGTTTCTTCCAGTCCGTTTTCCGTCAGGCGGTATACCCGGTCGCATACCTCTCCGATATACTTCCGGTCGTGGGAAATACTGATAATACAGCCGTTAAATTCCTTTAAAATCCTCCGAATCACCGGACCGGAAAGTGGCGAGAAATTCCGAGTAGGCTCGTCTAATACCAAAACATTGCTCCAGATCGGAAGAGCACACGTCTAACTCCAGTCACATTACTCGATCTCGTATGCC
>CAJUFW010000147.1 GCA_910585655.1 uncultured Lachnospiraceae bacterium | reverse complement strand
ATTTAGGTTCCGGGGCAATCAAAGGGATCGGTCCGGCGCTGGCAGCCCGGATTATCAAAAAATTCGGAGAGGATACGTTCCGGATCATTGAGGAGGAGCCGGAATGCCTTTCTAAAGTAAAGGGTATCAGCGAACGAAAAGCCAGAGAGATCGCCGAGCAGTTCGAGGAAAAGCGGGAACTGAGAGGAGCAATGCTCTTTCTGCAAAAATATGGAATTTCCAATAACCTGGCAGTCAAGATTTATAAGCAATACGGAGCAAGAATGTACGAGGTAATGCGGCAGAACCCGTACCGTCTGGCAGAGGAGGTACATGGAATTGGTTTTAAGCTGGCAGACGAGATTGCCGGAAAGCTTGGGATCGGACAGGACTCCGAATACCGGCTGAAGGCAGGGCTTCTCTATGTGCTGCAGCGGGCTGCCGGAAACGGTCATACTTATTTGCTGCGTAAGGATTTGGAGCAGCAGGCGAAAGAGCTGCTGGGCGTTCCAATCGAAGAGCTGGAGCAGTTGCTGACGGATCTGGTAATGGAGCGGCGGATTGTACGAAAACGGCTGCCTGCCACCGGAGAAAAAACACAGTCAGCCGAAGAGGAAACACAGCCGGAAGTTTTAGAGGCAATTTATCACAGCAGCTTTTATTATATGGAATTAAACGTGGCGCGGATGCTCTGCGATTTAAACGTTACCTGTGAAGTCGAGGAAGACAGGCTGCTGCGGCGAGTGGCAGAGATCGAGGAAGAAAGCGGGCTGGAATTAGAAGTGATGCAGAGACAGGCGGTGATGGAATCGGTGAAAAACGGTCTGTTGATCATCAGCGGAGGACCCGGCACCGGTAAGACGACGACCATCAATTCCATTATCCGGCTGTTTGAGGCGGAGCAGATGGAGATTCTTTTAGCAGCGCCGACGGGGCGTGCCGCCAAAAGAATGCAGGAAGCGACAAAGCATGATGCCCAGACCATCCATCGCTTGTTAGAGCTGACTGGAAGCCCGGAGGCGATCGCCGAGCAAAAAGAACAGAATCGTATGAATTTTGAACGGAACGAAATGAACCCGCTAGAAGCCGATGTGATTATGATAGATGAGATGTCTATGGTGGACATTACGCTGATGTACGCCTTATTAAAGGCGATTCCGGTAGGGACGAGGCTGATTTTGGCAGGCGATGTCAACCAGCTTCCTTCTGTGGGACCGGGAAACGTGTTACGGGATATGATAGAATCCCATGCTTTTCAGGTGGTGATGCTCAATAAGATTTTCCGGCAGGCGGCAGAAAGCGATATCATTGTCAATGCCCATAAAATCCATCGGGGTGAGCAGCTTGTACTAAATAACCAGAGCAAGGATTTCTTTTTGCTCAAACGTTCGGATACGCTTTTGATTCAACGGGTTATTTTAAGCCTGGTGCAGGAGAAAATGCCAAAATATGTAAACGCTGATGTGTTTGATATCCAGGTTCTTACTCCGATGCGAAAAGGGGAGCTTGGAGTAGAGCATTTAAACAGGCTGCTGCAAAAATATTTGAACCCGCCTGCGCCCGATAAACAGGAGCGTGAAGTAGGGGACGGTCTGTTCCGCGAAGGCGACAAAGTGATGCAGATCCGAAACAACTATCAGTTGGCGTGGGAAATCCGCAGTCCTCATGGAACGGTAATCGAGAGCGGGATGGGGATTTTTAACGGAGACGCCGGAGTGGTGCGCCAAATCAATTCCTTTGCAGAGACGATGACGGTAGAATTTGAAGAGGGAAAGCAGGTAGAGTATCCGTTTTCCCAGTTGGACGAGCTGGAATTAGCCTATGCGATTACGATACACAAATCCCAGGGAAGTGAATATCCGGCAGTGGTATTGCCGATTTTAAGCGGACCGCGGATGCTGTTTAACCGGAATCTTCTTTATACTGCCGTTACCCGTGCCAAGCAATGCGTCACCATCGTAGGGAGTGAGACGATGGTGCAGCATATGATCGAAAATGTCAGTGAAATGAAACGCTATTCCGGTTTGGCAGGCTGTATCCGGGAGATGCTGTAAAAACAGCTTTGACTATACGGATAGATTGTGCTAAAATAAAAACAGGATTTACCAGAACAAGATAGGGTTCTGACAGAGCGGACAAAGACAGAAGAAACGGCGATGTTGTGGGAGACAGTAGTAGAATGGCTTTATCCAAGGCGTTGCCCGCTGTGTGGGGGGATTGCCCTACCAAGAGGGGAGCTGGCTTGCCCTCCTTGTAAAAAGCGGCAGCGAAGACTTTCCGGTGCCAAATGCTTTCGCTGCGGAAAGGAACTGGAGCAGGAGGAAAAGGTCTACTGCCCGGACTGTACGGTACGGAAGTTTTCCTATGAACGGGGCTTTGCCTTGTGGCAGTATGACGCGCGGATGAAGCGTTCGATTCAGGAGTTTAAGTATAAGGGCAGACAGGAATACGCCGATTTTTATGTAGAGCAGCTGCTGGAGGAATATCAAAGACAGCTTCAGGCTCTGAGACTAGAAGCAGTAATTCCGGTCCCGCTTTACAAAGTCAGACGACAGGAGCGTGGCTATAACCAGGCAGAGCTGCTGGCAGCCGGAGTGGCAAAGGGGCTTGGTCTTCCGTTGGTGACGGATTTTTTGGTTCGGAGTAAAGGAACCAGACCGCAAAAGGAACTGGGCTTACAGGAGAGGCAGCAGAATGTTCAGAAAGCATTTTCCATTGATTTACGCAGCCGGCAAGGAGAGAATCCACCTGCAAGAGTATTGCTCGTGGACGATATTTATACGACAGGCAGTACGGCGGAGGCTTGTTCCAAAGTATTGCGGCAGGCTGGGGTAAGGAGCGTGTATCTGCTGTGCCTTTGTATCGGAACAGGGGCATAGGCGTTTTAAGAGGGAGCAAACCCAAAAGGCGGCGCTAGAAACGGTTGCCGGGGGATATTATAAAAAGGTAGGAGTGAAGAAAAGATGGATGTTATCAATTGCAAAGGGTGTGGAAAGCTGTTTAACCATATGGGAGGGGTGCCGCTTTGCCAGGCATGTAAAAAGTTGTTAGAGGAGAAGTTCCAGATAACAAAGGATTATGTAAGGGACAATCCACACGCCGGATTAAAGGCGATTTCTGAGGCGTGTGAGGTATCGGTTGCCCAGATCAAGCGTTGGGTAAGAGAGGAGCGCCTGACCTTTACGGAGGATTCTCAGATTGGGATTGAATGTGAACACTGTGGGGCGATGATTCGTACAGGACGTTTTTGCGAGTCCTGCAAGGCTAAAATGGCAACCCGTCTGGATGGTCTATACGAAAAGAAAAAGGCTCCGGAAGTGAAAAAGCCGGAGCATAATAAAGACAAAATGCACTTTTTGGATCAGTAAAAGGGGCATCAAAGGGGACGGAAAGATCCGTCTGGTGACAGAAGACGGATGCCGTTTTCTTCCAATGTGATTTTTCCCTCCTTTAACAGATGCCCGACGGCGCGCTTAAATGCGTTTTTGCTAAGGGAAAACTCAGCTTTGATTGCATCAGCAGAGGATTTGTCATGAAATGGAAGGAAGCCGTTGTTTGCTTTCAGCTTTTCTTCAATTTTAACAGCATCCGGCTGAATCTGAAGATAGGACTTGTCCCGTAGAGAAAGGGTAAGCTTCCCGTCTTCTCGGATATCGGAAACACGGGCGCTGATTTGTTCGCCCGGAGTAAGAGGACGGAACAGCTCTTGCTTTGGAATAAGAGCAGAGTAACGGTTGTCTACGGCGACAAAGGCGCCCAGGTTCTGGCTTAGCTCATAGACGATACCAGAGACCATTTCTTCTTTTTGATAAGGCGCATTGGTTTCAAGATAAGAATAAACCTTCATTGTAGCGCAAAGGCGGCTGCTTTTGTCGATATAAAGGCTTACTAAAACATAATCGCCTGCCTGTACGTGATAAGTCTGTTCACGAAACGGCAGCATCAGATCTTTTGTCAGCCCCCAGCTTAAAAAGGCTCCGATTCGGCTGACTTCTTTGACCGGCAGGACAGCCAGACCGCCAAGTGTAAGGGCAGGAACGGTCGTAGTGGCGATAAGCCGATCTTCAGAATCCCGGTAGAGGAATACTTCAATCGGATCTCCTGGGGAAAGTTCGCGCGGGGTCTGGTTGTTAGGAAGCAGGACAGTAGAGGCGTTACGGTCGGTATCTGCCTTCTCTGCCAAATACATGCCGTATTCCGAACGCCGGACGGCAATAAGAGTCTGTAATTCTCCAAGCTTTAACATAAAATTCTCCTTTGGTAGATCGGTCAACAGGGCTGACCAAATTCTACAATACAATAAATTTTTTCATTTTCTGCCGCCAGTACCACAGTATAGGATTCCGAATCCTGTGAAGTAAGCGTACGGGCAAAAGAGGGAAAAACAGCGTCGCCCAATACGGCAGGACTACGGTATTCTGCCCGTACCTGACGAAAAGAGGGCAGAACGGTCTGATTGGCGGCGGCATAAGTGAGCAAGACGTCTGCAGCCATACGGATATAGCAGCAATTATTGACATGATGGTTCGTATCAATATCGGAAGGCTGCACAAAAAAAGAAGGCTGCAAAGTCAGAGTAGCAGGAACTGCGATCTTGCGTGGGGCATGTTCCATTGGATAAGCCGGTTCCATCGGATAGGCTGCTACGACATCTTCACTGCAGCGGCTGGGACGTCCTGTCTGGGTATCTACATAAACCCAGATAGAATTGGCGTAGGCAAGATCGTTTCCGCTCTGATCCTGAATCAGAAAATTCCGGTAGCCATAGCAGCCCTTAAAACCATAAGCCCAGGTACTGACGGCAATTTCTTCTCCGAGAGCAGGGCGATCTGCCAATACCACCTGCCACGAATTCATCAGCCAGGCATGATGGGCTTCCTGCAGGGCTTTGACCCCTACCCCAAGCTCCTCCGACTGGAAGGTACTGCAATCCTGAAAATAATTGACGGCAGAATGTAGGCTTAACCTGCCGTCTTCTGCGGTTTCGCTGTATCGAACTCGACTATGGAAGGTATACATAACGATTTTTTAGTCCTTTCTTCCCAATTTCTTCTATATAATATAGAGTGCTTCTATGGATTTGTCAAGCTCTTGCTGAATGGGAGGGAGTGTGTTACACTAAAGGAAGAGCTTCAAAGAAAAAAGAAGCGAAGAAAGAGGAGGAGCGAACATGGAGGCAAAAAGGGCGGATAAGGAACGTTACCGGCTGGTCAACGGAACTTTTTTGGTGACGGTTTTATTTTATTTTGGAGCAAGTATCGGTTTATCGGAGGTTTTGGCAAAAATGGATAGTATTTTACTCCGTTTGGGGATTTCCCAGTTGATTTTAGCTGCCCCTACAATAGCCTATCTGCTTCTGGTAAAACAGCCGCTTCGGGAAACGATTCGTCTAAAGCCGTTAAAGCTGACGCGGGTGTTTTTGGTGCTGCTATTTGCTTTGCTGGTGATGCCGTTTATGTCTTTTATCAATGCGATTTCGCTTTTGGTAACGACCAACCAGGCGACGGCAGAGCTGCAGGAGCTGGCGGAACTGCCCTTTGTGGTAAGCCTGTTGTTTGTAGCGCTGCTTCCTGCGGTCTTAGAGGAAACCGTCTATCGAGGGGTATTTTTTCAGGAATACCGGAAAATCAACGTACCAAAAGGGATTTTGCTAAGCGGTCTGCTGTTTGGGCTGATGCACCTGAATTTAAACCAATTTTCTTATGCGTTTGTCATGGGCTGTGTATTTGCGGTAGTAATTGAGGCGACGGATACCATTCTTTCTACAATGTTAATTCATTTTGCGATCAATGCGTTTTCTACCATAACAACATATTTGACGGCGGATATGCCGATACTAACAGAAGTAGAGGCTGTGACCGTAACAGACGTATTACAAATCGGCGCAGTGGCGATTATCCCTACGATTTTGGCAGCGCTGATTTTACTCTGGCTTTCCCGCCTGCAGGGAAGAAGCTATATATGGAGAGAACTGGTCGGCAGAAAGCAGGAGAAACATGCCCGTCTTATGACGCTGCCGTTGGTTGCAGGAATGTTGATTTGTATTGGATATATTATTTTGTATGAACTTTCGATTCGTTAGCAGTAAAAAATAAAAAAAGAAGAAAGGGAAAAAACATGGTATATGATGTGATGATAATAGGAGCCGGTCCGGCAGGACTGACAGCGGCTATTTATGCGGCGAGGGCGGCTTTGAAGGCAGCAGTGATGGAACGGGAACTGTCAGGAGGAGGGCAAATCATAGATACCTATGAGGTAGAGAATTATCCTGGGCTGCCGGGGATCAGTGGATTTGATCTGGCAGAAAAATTCCAGAAACACGCAGAAAAGATGGGAATGGAAACGATTGTAGGGGAGGTACGGCAGATAAGGAGAGCAGAGTCTGTCGAAGAGTTAAGAGAATTAAAAGCAGCGGGGCAGGAACTCGCTCCCCAAGAACCAGGGACGACAAAGTTAGCGGATGAAGAGGAACTATGGGAGGTGTTGCTAGAGGACGGGACGATCTATCAAACAAAAACGGTGGTGCTTGCGACGGGAGCCAGACACCGGAAGTTAGGAGTTCCGGGAGAAAAAGAGCTGACCGGAGTAGGGGTTTCTTATTGTGCGACCTGTGACGGGGCGTTTTTCCGTGAAAAGGATGTGGCGGTAGTCGGAGGAGGCGATGTGGCAGTAGAGGATGCGATATTTCTGGCACGTCTGTGCCGAAAGGTCTATGTCATACACCGCAGAGATACCTTCCGGGCGGCAGGCAGTTTAAGCAAGCGTCTGATGGAGCTGCCCAATGTGGAGATTGTATGGGACACTGTCGTAGAGGAAATTTGTGGAAACGATCAGGGAAATAAGGTAGCAGGAATTTTGACATTTAATAAGAAAACAGGGGAAAGACAGACTATCGCAGTAGACGGAGTATTCCTGGCGGTAGGAATTCTGCCGAATACGGAGCGTTTCAAGGGGCTGCTAGAGTTAGATAAGGGCGGATATATCCAGGCGGACGAGACCGGCAGTACAAGCGAGCCAGGGATTTTTGCAGCCGGGGATGTGCGGACAAAAGCGCTTCGGCAGATCATAACGGCAGCGGCAGACGGAGCGAACGTGATTGCTTCGATAGAGCGTTATCTGGCGTAATTGCTTGGACAGAGCTGGTGTCGTACGCTGTCCTGCCGGAATGTCTTCTAAGATTTTCTGTCGTTTTCTGCATTTTAGCATTGACATATCCTCCTACTTGTGATAGAATCTCAATCGTAGATGTAACAATTTCGTAATAATTGATAAATGGAAAACGTGTTGATGGGGTTTTGTTTGAAGGAGGATTATTCGTGAAGAAGAAGTTGATAAAGATAGGGACAGGGCTTTGTGTGGCAGCAGCGGCTGCGTTAATATTAGGAGAAATGGGAAATGTACGGGCGTCTATGAGAGGAAGCAGTTCCGGGCTGGCAGGCATTTCCCTTTATATTGATCAATTTTATGACGCTGGAAGTGAGGAGCCGGATCAGATGATGCGTTCTGCCGTGCCGGATCAAAAGGCAGACGGAGAAGCAGCAGGACAGGATCAGGAGACAGCGACGCATTCCGGAGAGCCGTCGGAAGCTTCCGGAGAGACAGATAAGCCGGCAGAGACAGATACGGATACAAAGGCTCCGGCAGAGGAGGAAGACGAGGAGGAAGAGCCAGACGAAGAGCCGACTTCCGAATTTGAGAATGTAGGCGTCTCCATTGCCAACAATTATGTCAATATCCGTAAGAAGCCGAATACCGAGAGTGAAATCGTCGGAAAGCTCTATAAAGGATGTGCGGCTACGATTTTAAAGAGAAAAGGCGAGTGGGTAAAGATCCAGTCCGGTAATGCAAAGGGCTATATCAATGCAGAGTATTTGGCGATTGGGTTTGACGTAGACGAGCTGGTAGACAAGTATGGTACAAAGTGGGCAGTTGTCAATACCGAGACCTTGCGGGTACGAATCGATCCGTCTACCGATTCCAAGATTGCTACTCTGGTGCCGCAGGGAGAGGAACTTCTGGTTTTAAGTGAGACCGACGAATGGGTGGAGATTTCCATTGACGACGGCGACATCACAGGATATGTATCTACCGAGTTTGTAGATATTAAAGTAGAGTTTGAGCATGCGATTACCATAGAGGAAGAGGAAGCGGAAATCCGCAGACAGCAGGAGGCAGAGGAGGCCTTAAGACAGCAGGAAGAGGCGCAGAGACAGCAGCAGGCAAACCAGAACCAGTCTACTTCTTCCAATAACAATAATTCAAGCCAGGGTAGTTCCGGTTCCAGTTCTAATTCCGGATCCAATTCCGGTTCCGGCAACAAAAAGAAGAATCCGGTAAGCAGCAACAATGCGACCGCTTCGATTGGAACTTCTAGTTCCTCGAATACAGGAGCATCTTCTAACGGCGCGCAGATTGCAGCGTTTGCCCAGAAATTTGTTGGTTATCCATATGTTTACGGTGGTACAAGCTTAACGAACGGAGCAGATTGTTCCGGATTTGTACAAAGTGTTTACAAGAGCTTTGGTATTTCTATTCCTAGAGATTCCAGATCACAATGTGCAGGTGCAGGATATCAGGTTAGCTTTGATTCATTACAGCCGGGCGATTTGATTTTCTATACCAATAACAGCGGAACCGTAAACCATGTAGCAATGTACAAGATCGGAAGAGCGTCGTGTAGGGAAAGAGTGTGT
>CAJUFW010000146.1 GCA_910585655.1 uncultured Lachnospiraceae bacterium | reverse complement strand
GAGATCGAGTAATGTGACTGGAGTTCAGACGTGTGCTCTTCCGATCTCAGCCAGCACAATTACATCCAGCAATGCCGCTCCGGTATTAAATACCATCCCATCATCTCCTGACCTCGTTGCTGTTGGACAAATATCCTATCTCATCTGATATTATATCTTTTCGTATATTATATGTCATATAATATTATTTGTCAACTATAAAGTATTGCAAATTTCTAAAAGAAACGTTACAATACTTTTACACTATCATTTTATATTATGCTATCCAAACAGCTATATACCGACAACCGTTTGCCGGCAGATACCAATTCAGGAAAGGAAAAGCCGAATCAAAGCCGTTCGGCAGGTAATTACTGTGAAAGCTTCTTCTAAAAAAACAACCTATCTTGTTTCTCTCATAATAAGCGTAGCCGCTCTACTGACCTTAGCTGTCTTTCTCTTTCTTACTCTGCGCAGAGCAAGCAACAAACAAGAACATGAAAAAACACCTTCCGCTCCCAACTATACAACTTCAGACCATGACAACTCTGATGATACTCCTACTCCAACAGATAAAATAGAAAAAACAGAAGAGGAAGAAGAGACAAAAGAAGAAGAGACAAATACTCCCTTTGACAGCGCCAATCAAATCGCCGATCGACTGTCCTCTATGAGTTTAGAGGAAAAGGTCGCACAGTTATTTTTTATTACTCCAGAAGCATTGACCGGTTTTCAAACGGTAACAGCCGCCGGAGAAACTACCAAAGCCGCCCTGGATCGCTATCCGGTCGGCGGGTTGGTTTATTTTTCACAAAATCTGCTTTCTCCCACACAGACCAAAGAGATGCTCTCTACCATACAGGATTATATGACAGAAAAACAGGGATTTCCGATTTTTCTAGGTGTGGACGAAGAAGGCGGACGAGTGCTGCGGATTGGAAATAAAAAAGCTTTTGAAGTGGAACGGATTGAGGCAATGGGAGAGCTGGCAAAGCAGCAGGATCTTCAGGTGATCGAGCAAGCCGGAGCAACCATCGGCGCCTATCTGTCCGATTTAGGCTTTACCGTAGACTTCGCGCCTGATGCTGATGTTATCACAAACAGTGAAAATCAGGTAATCGGCGACCGCTCCTTTGGCACCAATCCTCAAGTAGTAGCCGATATGGCGTGGGCATTTTGTAAAGGACTGCATACCAAACATATTTTTGCCGCCTACAAGCATTTCCCTGGGCATGGCGGCACAACAGAGGATTCCCATACCGGATATGCCTTTTCTTATAAAACTTTAGACGAGCTAAAAGAACAGGAACTGGTTCCCTTCCAGGCTGGATGTGAAAAAGGCGTGGATTTCATTATGGTAGCGCACATTTCTCTTCCAAATGTAACCAGCGACGATCTTCCTGCCTCTCTTTCCAAAGTCTTAATAACCGATCTGCTGCGAACAGAAATGGGCTATCAAGGCATTATCATTACTGATGCACTAGGCATGGGAGCTATCGCCAATCATTACAGTTCCGCCGAATCAGCCCTTTTGGCTTTGGAAGCCGGCTGTGATATGCTGCTTATGCCAGAGAATTTTTCAGAAGCTTACTTGGCAGTGCTTCAGGCAGTTGCCGACGGACGGCTGACCGAAGAACGAATCGATGCCTCGGTCATGCGGATTTTATCGGCAAAATTGTTAAAGGACAACTAAAAGTGAAGCTGGCTTCCTTTTTTATCATTCGTTCCGAGAAAAAAACAAAAAACAGCAAATTCCTCAGGAAACCTTTAGTAACCTGTTTAGCCACCCCTTAGATGCTCCAATCCTGTTTATTGATTTTTCTTAAAAATTTAAGATTCCACCCCTTTCCTTTTTCGCTCCGGTTTTGTATAATAAGAATAGAAAACGTCAAACGAGAAAGGGGGATTTTTATGACACGCGAAACTTATGCAGAAGCAGGCGTGAAGCAAAAGGGAACCATCAAGCTTATGGCAATCCGCGTCGGACTCATCCTGCTGCTGTTTATTTCCATGATGGTTAGCCAGCTCGCCAGCTTTTTATATATTTTACCTGCATTGGCACTGGTCGGGTTAATTTATATTTTCCCAAAACTAAACCTGGAGTATGAGTATATTTATGTAGACGGGCAAATCGACTTTGACCGCATTATGGGAGGCGCCAAGCGAAAAACCGTTCTGCGGGTGGATTTGGATAATGTAGAGCTAGTCGCTCCCAGCGATTCGGACGAGCTTTTAGCCTACTCTCACAAAGAGGATATGGTGACAAAAAACTACTCCTCCCTCCAGCCAGACAGCAAAACCTGGAGCCTGATTACAGCGATAGATGGAAAATATACCAAAGTTATCTTTGAGCCGTCTGAAAAAATGTTGGAATGTATGCGTTGGAAAGCGCCTAGGAAGATAAAGGGGTAGGGTGGAAGCCTATCCAGAAAATTAAAAGGCGGAACTAAACATGGACAGTTCCGCCTTTTTGTTGTGTCATAGTAAAGGAACAGAAACAGTTAAAAACTGTTACTCTTTTATCTAACCCGATACTTTAATTTATCCCGCTGCACCTGTTCAATCGGCAAGACCTCCTGAGACTTACTCGTCAAAGCCGCATAGGTTGAGAGCAGATTCCTTTTCAGCCTTCTCACACCATCCGGCTCTAAGGAAGCAGCATGATCGGTTCCTTTCCAGGTACGGTTCAACGTATAATGCCGTTCAATAATCGAAGCGCCCAGCGTATACGCTGCGATATCCACTGCAATTCCATTGTGATGCCCAGAAAAGCCAATTTCTTTTACAATTGTTCCATAAGACTCCACCAAACGGCTGATTTCCAACAAACAAACATCTTCAAACGGCACAGGATAACCAGATGTACAAGAATACAACACCAAATCCTGATTCCGTTTCTTCTCTTCAAATAAATGGATCAGTTCTTCCTCTTCTTTCCGTTCTGTCATTCCCAAAGAAACATGGATTTCTCCTCCATAGTTCTCACAAAGCCAGGAAAGCATTTCATAATGATTGTTGCACGCGCTTGGGATTTTTATTAACTCTGGCTCTAACGCTGCTATCTCCTTGGCTGAAGTTAAATCCCAGACAGAAGTGGAATATACAATTCCCAATTCCTCACAGGCTGCTTTGAGCTGTTTATGCTGGTCTGCTGTAAACTCCAAAAATTCCCGATGCTCTCCATAGGTACTTCCATAAGAGTTATAGGGATTCGGATGCGGCGCATTGTATTGCTCTGGCGTTAGCAGTTCCCGGTTATTCCGTTTCTGAAATTTAATGACATCTGCCTCGCAAAAAATCTTTGCAATCTTAATCATTTCCAGTGCCGTTTCCAATTCTCCCTTATGGTTACAGCCCACTTCTGCTACTAACCTTGGTTTTTTGTAATTGATTTGACTCATTTTTATTCCCTCCTGTTTTTTATGTAACGTTCTTATTTCGTTTCTCCAACCACTCTAACATATCTGCTAAATATAGTTTATTTTCCTGTTCCAGCCTTTTTTGTACGGTTTCATTTTATGCTTTTCAAAATTGACAATCCCGATTGTCGGTGTATTTCCTGCAATCGCCGCAATATTAGCATGATACCGCATCCCCAATACCAAATCCGACTGCCTGTACAAATCTGCTATATATCCTCCATCTGTTATTTTCCCATTGAGGCAAGGCGCTATAGATACCCTGGTACGTAACAACGGATCTGGTAACTTAGATATGACCTGATAAGTCAGTTCTAAATCTTTTATGATATGAGGAACCATTACAAGATATAAGTCAGGGTTATGTTCCAAAAGATAGGAAAAGGCAATTTGACATTCTTTGCAAAAATCTTCAACTGTTAAACGTTCTTTTGACTCCCTGGAAGCGAAACGTATGCTCAAAGAATCTCCTGCCACATTTACTGCTAAAATTTTCTTTTTTTCCTCCTGCCTTTGTTCCGGTAACTCCACATGATGATAGCGCTGTGGCTTTACAAAAAAACCGCCGTCCGGAATCTTTCGGACATTTTTTGTTATATTCGTATCATAATAACGGTTCAGAATTTCCTGCGAACCATCATTTCGTACTGTGATATACTCTTTTCTTTCTATCAGTTTTTCTAAAAAAGCGCCGAATTTATTGATATTATCTTGCGAAACAGTCCCTTTTTTATCATCTACACCTAGTCCATTCAATAAAATAGGTACTTTTATTTTTTCCAGGCAATCCTCTGACATATCAATCGTTGTCCCGGTAGCGGAATAATCCCAGCATAATTCAAAAAAATTTCCTCCGCCAAAGACTAATAAATCAAACTGATTCGCATATTCTGCAAATGCCTGATCAAATTTCCGCATACTCCAAGAACGGTAAAATTCTCTCATTTCCAGTTCGCTATATTGAATTAACCCGGTATATTCCTCTTCTAACATCCTACGAAAACCCATATGGTTGATATAATCTCCCACGTTTCCATTAAAGCTTGCTACATGAAGAACCTTCATCCTCCTTTTCCCCCATTTCCAACAATACGTTCATATCCAACATCCTATCATCCACATAATAATCCGCATTTGGTTTTCCAAAATGCAGTTCATGATAGCTCAGTCCCCAATCTGATAATTGTTTCTCTGTTACCTCTCTCCAATCAATCCCTGTCACATATCCTCTGGCGGTAAATAATATGATTTCATGTCCCTGCGCATATAACTGATTTATCACCTGTATCATTTTTCTATTTGGTTTAGCAGATTCATAATCCGTTCCATGACTTGGCTCTGTAATAACACCGTCAATATCAAAAACAAATCGCTTGGGAGAAGAATGTCCCAGCTCTTCCCGTAACCGAACTGCCCGTCCCTTCATTCACATTTCTCCTTCCATATGCCCATTAGAAGACCTAAAACAGATCTTTCAGTCTAACATTTGGCACTCCTTTGATTGCTACACCGCCTTCTGTCGCATTTTGAAAACGCACCTGCGGATTCTTTTCCACTAATCCTTCTAAACGTATCCGGAATAATTCTAAATTTCTTGGAACAGGAACCATATTCCCCAAAATGTCTTCCCTTTGATAGCAAAAACCGGTTTCTTTATTCAATTCTGTACCAGAAGTCCCTTCCGCATGTCTTTTATTTTTACTATATGCCAAATCTTGTCCTACAAAAACAACTTCCTTCGCGCCTAACTGGATTGCCACTGATAATGCTATAATAGCAACCGATCCTCCTGCTTCAAGCAGGGGCCAGTTTTTTTGTTCTGCCAACTTTTCTGCTGGTTCAAATCCTCTCTGGCAAAGAATATACTTTTTCCCCGGATAATTTTGAACATAGCTCCAGGAAGCTGTTGACAAAAATAATAAAGGAACTTCCATACTTTCTATCCCCTCTAACAGTTTTCTTTGCTTTTGAGAAGATTCGCTGATAACGACATAATCTGGCTGAATCCCGACTTGAAGCAACTTCCGAACTACCGGAGCTGTCGCCAGAATAATATCTTCTGCCTTTTTATGCCTTAGCTCCAAATAATTGTCATCTAAGGAAGGGCCTGCAGAAACAATAAAAAACCGTTTCCCCTCTTCCTTTTCTTTTAACGTTTGGATACTGTCGCAATGCAGCCGTATATTTTCACGAAAATTTTGCTGTAACTGTAAAAGCTGATTTTTTACTGACTGGTATTGAATAAAGCTCAATTCTAACCACTCTCTTAGTGCCTTATCCCTTGTAATCATCACAGATGGATAAAAAGGGATAAAGACTGCGTTTCCTTTCACCCGTTCTTTTCTCAGCTTTTCACCATATGGATCATAGTTCAAACAAATTCTTTCTTCCTCTAGTAGCTTTGATAAACAACCATACGCTAACGCTATTTCTATGATCGTAAGATCACTTTCATATACCTGAATTTGAAGACTGGAATCTTGTTCCGATAATGCCAAAATCTGATATCCTAAACCCAATCCATATACAATGTAATCTCTTTGTTCCACTTCATACCAATAGGCTGCTAGTTGTTTCGCCTCCCAACCTGGATTGATATTGCTATGCAGATAATAAGGGTATCCTTCTAATTCTGCCGCCACTGTATAAGAACCAGAAGATGTTCGTTCGACCTCATAGCCTCTTTGCCGCCATAGATTTTTTTCCGGTAACTCTGACAATTTTACTGCCAATTCCAAATCTATCTTTTGCAAGCGTTTTTTTCCTTCTATATACTGGCTTTTATAAGTACTCTCTTCCTCCTCTTTCGATAATAACAAAGTTTCCTGTAATTTTTCTAAAAATGGCTTTAGCAAACATTCATAAAAATCTGCCATTAAAATATAGTCTCTTTGTTCCTGTGCCTGCAGGATTCTCGTCAAAATCTCCTTTAATTCTTCTTGCAGATCTTCCTCTAATGCCTCCAATAAGCAAGCCAAACTTTGCACGATTGCCGAAATTCGTTTTAAAGCAAATGTATAATTTTGCCGTCGTATCTCTTCTAATACAACCGGAATCTGTTCCAGCAATAGTTGAATGTTTTTTATCGTATCCATGTCTTGTTTCATGAAACCCTCCAGAGCCTATTCTGATTCACCTGGTAATATCTTTTGCATTTCTTTCTCTAATTTCTCACTGCTGTCCTGATACATTTTATAAAATTCTTTTGTCTGACGATATGTTTTTTCTTTATTTTCCATATCATTTTCACCTAAATAGTAGATATCTTGTAATAACTTCTGCGACTCTCCTTCTGCATAATAATCTAAAAATGGAAGTATCTCATAGGTTCCCATTTTCTCGTTTATAACACCTAATTTTTTTATTTGCCTTCCATATTTTGGTTCATCAATGCTTTTGTTTCTACATGCTTTCAGCAGTTGTTCTATCAACTCTTCTGCCTCTCTTGCCTGCTCCCTAATTTCTTTTAATTCCAAAATATCATTTTCTATTTTACGCAATATCATTTGATATTCTTCTTCTGTCACTCTATATCGTATTTTTTCTAATAATTGTGGTACTGATAATGGCAGCAACGGTAATTCTTCCAACACTTCTGACAATTTTCTTAGCTCGGTTCCTTGTATTCGCGCTCCTCCTTCCGTCGCGTCTATTACGTGCATCCAAGTGTTTTGCTGAATCACCTGTTCAAACCATCGTAAAAAAATATACCAGTCTCTTCGGGTCTGAATTTGAGTCCCGTCAACTCCTTCTACAGAATATAGATCCATATTCCGGTCACTTCTTTTATCATCTGCATGAGTTTTGCCATCTTTAAACGCTAAATCCTGTCCTACCAAAATCACTTTTTTTATTCTTAATGCCATACAAACTGTCATTGCCGCAGTCGCCACAGAACCTCCTGTATCTATCCCTGGCACTGTCTTATTTATGATATCAAATAGCTTTTTTACATAACCATAACCCCCATAAAAGATTAAATTTTCTTTATGCAGTTCCATGGTTTTCTTATTGGAAGCAAAATTGCATAATAAAGGTATCTTGCCGGTTTCCCCTAAATAATCCGGATTTTTTACCGGATCCAAAGTAATCGCTAAATCAGGCTGAATACCATGTTCCTTTAAAATCGGTACAGCACGATCTACCGCTAATAGAATTGCCTTTCCCTCTGCTTTCTTTAATTCTCCTATATTTTGAGCTAAAGATGGTCCCGCTGCTATAATCATAAAAGGAACTTGCTCCGTCAATTCCTCCGGCAATCTTTTTAAAACAGAATTTTGCGGCAGTAATTGAAGCGCTTTTAACATGTTTTCTGCTCTTTTCGTACCATGTACCACATTAGTAGCAATTACGGATTCCTCTCTTACTTTACAATCTCTAATGATTTTTAAATAAGCCAAATATTCTTCCTGATAAATTTCTTCATAATGCGGATGAATACAATAAATCGCAGATCTTATATTTTTCCAATCAATATACTGATAAAACAAATCAGTCAGCTTTTTTTCCTCCAGTCCCACCAGGATATGTACACGCTTATCCTGACTCAATTCCTCTAGCTGACATTCCCTTTTTACCTGTTCATATACATCCTTATCTGGTTCTACTACGATAAAAATAGTATCTTCCTTTGCTTTCTTCAATAATGCTCTTAAAAAATACCCGCTTCCTAAACCAAAGAGACATATTGGTGTTTCTATGCTTTGTATTTGATATTGGCTAGCCCAACGTTCCGCTTCCTTTTCAGGTGCATAAGAGCTATTTAACCTCCAAACATGTTCTTCACTTTTTAAATATAAAATAGAAGCACCATTTCTAGCTTTTTCTAAGCAACACTCTACCATACTATCTTTCTATCCTTTCTATCCTTTCCATCTCTAGCTTACTCTTTTTGAATATCCCATTCCTGTAACTGTTCTTTTATTTCATACTGAAGAATATCTGCAAATAATATCATATCCTTTTGCTCCATAGCTCCCATAGCCTCTAGCAAGCTATTTTTAAATGGCTCTTCTTCATACGGAATCGGCTCTCCTTCCTGAATCGCTTTTGTAACCAAATCCGTTAATTCCATAAACAATCCTAATAGATTATGAATAAATACATATGCTTCCTGTTCCTTTTTCTGATAGATTAATTCTGTAACTTCCTCTATTTTCTCTTGCGCCTCTTTTATTTTGATATGTAATTCTTCCACTTATTTTCCTCCCTATTATATTCATAACTTCTCGGAATCTTCAGCCCTTATTTCATGGGGCTTTCAGACCTCTGTCTCAAAAAATCACCCACTTTTTTCTCAAAAACACTTGACAAACCAGTCAAAAAATGCG
>CAJUFW010000145.1 GCA_910585655.1 uncultured Lachnospiraceae bacterium | reverse complement strand
ATGGAAGATGTTGCCGTAAGACAACCGCGCTCGGCGCGAGAATTCCACTTTGTGGAATTTTTTTCATAGGATAGAGAATAAGAAATAGGAGGAGCAAGGTATGAAGCAATATGATGTAGTCGTTGTTGGCGCAGGCGTAACGGGCTGTGCGATTGCCAGAGAATTAAGCCGTTATGATTGGAAGGTTTGCGTCGTAGAAAGAGACGAGGATGTCTGTACAGGGACGTCAAAGGCGAACAGCGGGATTGTTCACTCGGGAGTAGACGCCCACTATGGGACAAAAAAGGCGCAGATGAACATAGAGGGAAGCCGGATGATGGAGAAGCTTTCTAAGGACTTGGATTTTGCCTATCAAAAAAATGGTTCTCTGATAATCTGTACCGACGAGACGCAGCGGGGGGAATTAGAACAGTTGCTGGAAAACGGTCGAAAAAACGGGGTAGAGGGGTTATGTTTGATTTCCGGCAAAGAGGCAAGAGAGATGGAACCGGAATTGTCCGATCAGGTTGTCGCCGCTCTTTATGCTCCGACAGGCGGGATTGTCTGCCCGTTTGGCTTAACGATCGCTTTGGCAGAAAATGCCGCTGATAACGGGGTAGAATTCCGTTTTCTAAGCGAAGTGACCGGGGTTCGCAAAAGCGACGAGGGCTTTATCGTTGAACTTTCCGGACAGAGTATACAGACCCGCTATCTTGTAAATGCAGCAGGCGTCTATGCAGATACCATCCACAACATGCTCAGCAGTCAAAAAAGAACGATTATCCCAAGGCGGGGAGAGTACTGTCTGTTTGATAAAAGCGAAGGCAGCCGGGTAAGCCGGACGATTTTCCAGCTTCCGACTCGTTTTGGAAAGGGAGTTCTGGTAACGCCTACGGTACACGGGAACCTGATGATCGGTCCAAACGCGGTAGATATCGGAGAGGAAAAAGAGGGAGTTGCCACAACGGCAGAGGGCTTGGCGGACATTATGGAAAAAGCGGCGTTAAGTCTGGGGACGGGAGCCGGAAAAGGGCTTTCTGGTCGAAAGATTATTACTTCCTTTGCCGGGCTGCGGGCGCATACCGAGGAAAATGATTTTACCTTAGAAGAGGCGGCAGATGTGCCGGGACTGTTTGACGCCTTGGGAATCGAGTCGCCAGGGCTGACGGCAGCGCCTGCGATCGGGGTTTTTATGGCTGGTCTGGTCTGGGAGCGTGCCAATCGGGAACTGGCTGGAGGAGTTCGGAAAAAAGAGCAGTTCCAGGAGACTCGAAAGGGAATCTTAAATCCGTCAGAGCTGTCGGAAGAAGAGCGGAATGCCCTGATTGCTAAAACTCCGGAGTATGGGACGATTCTATGCCGTTGTGAGCGGATCAGCGAAGGTGAAATCCTGGATGCCATTCATCGGACGCTGGGAGCGAAAAGTTTGGATGGGATAAAACGAAGAACCAGGGCAGGAATGGGACGCTGCCAGTCTGGTTTTTGTTCTCCTAAAATCGTGGAACTATTAGCCAGAGAGCTTGGTGTTTCTATGGAAGAGATAACAAAGGCAGGACCAGGATCGGAGCTTTTGACAGGCGCAATCCAAAAGGGATGCTGAGACCAGATGGCAGAAAGGATAAGGAAAGAGCGATGGAAAAGGGAATAGAAAAGGAAAAAGGAAAAACGAGAAAGATAGGCGGTCAACAGGATATTGTGGTGATCGGCGGCGGTCCGGCAGGCTTAGCAGCAGCTCTGGCGGCGAGAGAGGCAGGAGCAGAGCAGATTTTGATTGTAGAACGGGATCATTATCTGGGCGGCATTTTAAATCAGTGTATTCACAATGGCTTTGGCTTACATACGTTTCAGGAGGAGCTGACCGGACCAGAGTATGCCGGACGTTATATCCAGATGGTAGAAGAAGCCGGGATTCCTTATGTAACGGATACGATGGTATTAGATATCCAGACTTTAGAGGACGGCAGAAAGCACGTTATGGTGATGAATCAATGGGAAGGGTTACAGACGATTTGCTGTCAGGTGGTGATTTTGGCGATGGGGTGCCGGGAGCGTCCGCGGGGCGCATTGAATATTCCGGGATATCGTCCGGCTGGTATCTATTCTGCCGGAACTGCTCAGAAATACGTCAATATAGACGGGTATCTGCCGGGAAAGGAAGTCGTTATTTTAGGCTCTGGTGATATCGGTCTGATCATGGCAAGACGGATGACCTTAGAAGGCGCAAAGGTGAAAGTCGTAGCAGAGCTGATGCCCTATTCCGGCGGCTTAAAGAGAAATATCGTCCAATGCCTGGAGGACTATGGGATTCCTCTCGAACTGTCTACAACTGTAGTAAAAATAGACGGAAAAGAACGGGTGCAGGGCGTGACCTTGGCAAAGGTTGACGGACAGGGGAAACCGATTCCGGGAACAGAGCGTTATGTAGCCTGTGATACGCTTTTGCTTTCGGTAGGCTTGATTCCGGAAAATGAATTAAGCGAGCAGGCAGGGATTTTGCTGCAGCCGGCGACTTCCGGGGCTGTCGTTGGTGAAAACATGGAAACCAGCGTACCGGGAATTTTTGCCTGCGGCAATGTCCTTCACGTCCATGATTTGGTGGATTTTGTATCTGAGGAGGCGGCGCATGCCGGAAAAAGCGCGGCAGTATACTGTAGGGAAGCCGAATGCCCGGAAACAGAGGAAAAAAAGACTGTTACGATTCAGATTTTTCCAAAACGAGGTGTCCGTTATACCGTGCCGTCAAACATTCAGGCAGAACGTTTTTTGGCTGGAGGAGACGCGGATTGTGTCATTCGCTTCCGAGTAAGCCAGGTATTTCGCAATGTCCGCCTTCAGGTTTCCTTAGATGGAAACGTGCTGCTCGATCGTAAAAAACGGGCAATGGCACCTGGGGAAATGGAGGAAGTAAAACTTCGCCGGGAGTGGATCAAGGACTGGATAGAGGCGGAACCAGAAAATGAAGGAACCGGACGATTGGAGATCCGGATTTGTGAGGAGGTGCAGCCAGCATGAAAACAAAAGAACTGATTTGTATTCGCTGTCCGTTAGGGTGTATGCTGACCGCCAGCATAGAGGAAGACGGAACGGTTTTGGAAGTTTCCGGAAATACCTGTCCGCGCGGCGCGGAGTATGCGAAAAAGGAGCTGCAGAACCCGACCCGGATGGTGACATCTACGGTAGCGGTTCGGCATGGCGAGCTGGCTCGTGTATCGGTAAAAACGGCTGCGGATATTCCAAAGGATCGGATTTTTGCCTGTATGAAGGAGATTCAGAAGTTGCAGGCAGAGGCTCCGGTACGAATGGGAGAGGTATTGGTGGAAAATCTGGCTGGAACCGGGGTAGCACTGGTGGCGACAAAGACGGTGGAGGAGATTTAATCAAATGCAAAAGAACTATTTGGCTCATATTTCAGAAGACGGGAAACGAGAACAGACCGTATTCGAGCATTTAAAAGGAACCGCGGAGCTTGCCGCTGGCTTCGCAGCGAAATTTGGCGCGGGGGAGCTTGGGTATTTGGCTGGGATGGCGCATGACATCGGAAAATATACAGACGGCTTTCAAAGGCGTTTGACAGGAGGGCCAAAGGTAGATCATGCGACGGCAGGAGCCTGGGAGTGTCAAAAGCTTGGTCAGTTTCATGCTGCCTTTGGAATCGCCGGGCATCACGGTGGGCTGCCGGACGGAGGGAGCCGGGGAGATAGGGACACCTCGACTCTGATGGGACGTTTTCAAAAGGCGCAGTCCGGGAAATTAGAGCATTATGAGGAATTTCAAAAAGAAGTGACATTAAAAAAGGTGGCATGGCCTTCCTTTTGCGAAAAAAAAGAAGGAATACCGTTTTTTGCTTTGACACAGGCATTTTTTATCCGAATGCTCTATTCCTGTCTGGTCGATGCTGATTTTTTGGATACGGCATATTTTATGGAAGGAACAACGCAGGCAGCCGTAGAGGAAGAAAAGCAGGAAAAAGAAAAAATAGCGACATTAGAGGAAAAATTGGAGAAGTATTGTGCAGGCTGGTTTCCTCCAAAAACAGAATTAAACCAACTGCGCTGTAAGATTTTAGAGTCTTGTTTGCTTTGCGGAGAACAGAAAGAGCCTGGCTTGTTTACCTTGACAGTTCCGACCGGAGGAGGCAAAACGATCGCATCGCTTGCCTTTGCTCTGCGTCATGCAAAAACCTATGGAAAACGACGGATCATTTATGTGATACCCTATACTTCTATCATTGAACAGACGGCAGAGGTATTCCGAACAGTACTAGGAGAAGAGAATGTATTAGAACACCATTCCGGTATGCTGTATGAGCTGGAAGGGGAAGCCAACGAAGACAATATTCGGAAAGCAAGAGCGACGGAAAATTGGGATATACTGGTCGTGGTAACGACTGCCGTACAGTTTTTTGAATCTCTTTACAGCAATCGACCGTCTAAATGCAGGAAGCTTCATAATCTGGCGGAGAGCGTGATTATTTTTGATGAAGCGCAGATGCTTCCGATTCCTTATCTAAAGCCGTGCATTCATGCGATTGCAGAATTGGTTGCACATTATGGGGTGTCTGCCGTGCTTTGTACGGCTACACAGCCAGCATTAACCGCCCTTTTTCAAACCTATTTACCAGGCAGGGAGGCGAGAGAGCTATGCCCTGCAGAATGCCGGCAAAATTCCTTGTTTCGCCGGGTAACAGTTCAAAAGATCGGAAAACGATCCTGGATAGAATTAGGAGAGGAGTTAAACCAGAAAGAGCAAGTATTGTGTATTGTAAACAGTCGGAAGAATGCAGATACGTTATTTCACTTGTTACAAGGAGAAGGAGTATTTCACCTCTCAACTCTGATGTATCCGGAACATCGGCGAAGGGTGTTAAAGGAAATCAGAGAGCGTTTGCAGCAGGGAAAGACATGTAAGGTAGTGGCAACCTCTTTGATAGAAGCAGGAGTGGACGTTGATTTTCCGGCAGTATACCGGGAGGAAGCAGGACTGGATACTATGTTGCAGGCAGCAGGACGCTGCAACCGTGAAGGGAAACGTCCGGCAAAGGAGAGCATTGTTACGATTTTCCAGGCAGAAACCCCCGCTCCCCCAATGTTTCGTATCACAATCGGAGCAGCAAAGGCGACGATGCAGCTTTATGAGGATATCGCAGAGGAAGGAGCCATTCAAACTTATTTTAAGGAACTGTTAGAATTAAAAGGGGAAGAGGAGCAGGATAAAAAAAGAATTCTTCGAGGCTTTGAAGCAGGAGCCTTTCCGTTCCAAAGTGCGGCAGAACAATTTCATCTGATCGAAACCGACGCCAAGACCTTGTATATTCCACGAGGAGAAGGAGAAAAGCTGATAGAACGCCTAAGCCATGGAGAACGCTCTAAAAAGCTATTCCGCGAGCTGGGACAATATAGTGTCTCTGTCTATCCGGAACATTTAAACGCCTTGTATGAGGCGGGGGACGTAAAGCAGATGGATCAGGAACTGATGGTTTTGACCAATCCTAATTTATATACGGAAGAGACTGGATTGTCGTTGGAGGCTGACTTTGGGAAAGCGTTGTTTGTGTGAGAGAAGAGAAATTGATAGATGGAAAAACTATGATATAATCTTTATGGTTGCTGTTATGGCTGGTATAGTTAGCCATTATATCAACAAATGGTTAGATGGCGACGGATAACTGGTAACTAGCCTGTGGAAATAAACCAACCATGCCAAAATAGGGAATAAAAAAGCTCCTGACTGCTATTCAGGAGCTTTTTGTCGTTCTAGATGGACATGTTTTGTCATTTGCCTGATACTACTATAACCTATAGAAAAATGTATGAGATAATGTAGACGAATGAAGTGCAAGAGCTACGTTGGGCTTTTGCTAAAAATAGGAACAAAAACACAAATAAAAAGGAGGAACAGCAGCGATTGACATAGGAAAAAAATCAGTATATAATTTAGGCAGAAAAGGGGAGTAGATGAGTGAAAGAAGAAGTCGAAAAGAGGAATTTAAAAGCAAATAGAAAAATGACGCAAGAATTGTTGGGAATGCCAGACAGGAAAAGATTATTGCAGATACGTTCTTTCGTATTATAGATGCACGAGGGATAAGAGGATGCTATCATTTGGAGTGCCAAAGCACAGAAGATGGAAGTATTTTGATTCGGATGTTTGACTATGATTCTCAAATGGCTTTATCGGATAGTCAAGTTGTAGATGGAGTACTGACAGTAAAATTTCCAAAGTCGGCAGTATTGTATTTAAGATCAAAAAAGACTACGCCGGATGTATTAAGAATTCGAATTGAAGTCCCAGAAAAGTCATTTGAGTATAATATCTCTGTGTTGAAAGTACAAAACTATGAGTTATCCGAAATCTTTGATAAAAAGCTTTATTTTCTGATACCATTTTATTTATTTCATTATGAAAAAGACTTGAAGGAATATGAAAATAATGAGAAAAAACGGGAAGTTTTTTTTAAGGAATATCAGAAAATTATGGAAAAATTAGAAGAAGCAAGACAAAAAGGGGATATAGATGATTTTACAGGAAGCTATCTTGTAGATATGTCTCATAAAGTATTACAAAGTTTAGCAAAAAAATATGAGAAGGTAAGGAAAGGAGTTGCATCAGTTATGACAGGAACTATTTTTGAAACATCAAGCAGTCGAATACGGGATGCGGCATTGCGGGAAGGAAGAGAGGAAGGAAGAGAGGAAGGCATAAGGGCTTTGGTAGAGACTCTTACGAGCCTTGGAGTAGCGGAAGAAAAAGCTATAGAAATAACAGCAGACCGATATAAAATTTCTGCTGAGAAGGTCAGGGGAATAGTAAGATAGATTAAGAAAAGTGACGTACTCCCACCACTTTAAGAAGTGGGGGCTTCTCGCTCAATAGCCCTAATGGACTAAGTATCAACGAGCTAACCCCGTCCGCCCGACGGTTTCCCGAATGACGTTCGATTCGTACCTTGGATATTTTACGCACAGAAGGCTGTTTTTCCCTGAAAAAGAAGATAGTTCCAGTAAGAAAGCTTAAAGGAAGAAAGGATGTCAAGACAGGCAAATGAAGCAAGCAGAACAAGTCTGTAAACCAGAATACAAATCAGCTTATCATTCCGATCACAAAAAGCTAGTCGAAATCGCCCTAAACATCGGTGATGTTATGCTAAAGCACGGGGCGGAAACTTACCGGGTAGAGGATACCATGCGGCGGATTCTCTCTTGCCCCTGCCAAAGCCATTCTGCCGGCTACCGCGACGCCTATGTCACTTATACGGGTATTATCGTCACGTTAGAGCTGCCGGACGGGGAGACGATTACCAAGGTAAAACGAATTGAAAACGGCGGTGCGAATTATAATAAACTCTATCTGGCAAATAATCTTTCGCGGAAGTTTTGCGCCGGGGAGATTTCGGTGGACGAAGCGGCGGAGGAAATCCGTCGGATTCGGGAGAGCCGGATTTATCCGGAATGGGTAGTGGGTGTGAGTACGATCCTGATCGCGGCCATGTTTGCCGTATTATTCGGCGGCGGGATAGGAGATTGTCTGGCAGCAGGAGTAAACGGGCTTTTGATCGTAGCGATTCGGAGGCTGATAGGGCAGCAAAGTAAGCTGAAACTCCCGACGTTTATTGAAACCATGCTGATTTCTCTGGGGATGGCGTATCTGACGCGGCTGCTTTTGACCGGGCTAGAGGTAAGCAGGTGGGCAGGCAGTATGGATCAAGGAATTGTGATTACAAGTTCAATTATGCCGCTGGTGCCAGGAGTAGCGATTACCAATGCGATTCGGGATACGCTGCAGGGAGATTATATGTCGGGTGGTTCACGGGCTATGGAGGCGTTTGTCAGCGCGGCAGGGATTGCAGTAGGAATCGGAATCGGGCTGATGCTTTTTGATCGGATGCTCTGATGCAAGAATGCGAAAGCCCTCCAGGCAGGATCGCACTGCGGCGGAGAATTCTGCAAAGCAGAATTCTTATAACAGAAAGAGGGAACAAGAGTGAAAATCGGAATTCAAACAATCGCTGCTTTTTTGGCAATTACCGCCTTTTCAGTAGTGTTATATACTTCCAAAAAGCATGTGATTTTTTGCGGCTTGGCGGGAGCGTTGGGGTGGTTTACGTATTTGATTTTAGAGCCGTTTGGTTTGGGAGTCGTGCTGCGCAATTTTTATGCTGCCTTGGCAGTCGCCTTCTTATCGCATCTGTTTGCCCGGATACGAAAGGCTCCCGTGACCATTTTTTTAGCGACCGGGATTTTACCGATGGTGCCGGGAGCTGGAATGTATCAGATTGCTTATCAGATGTTTATAGGCGATTATGAACAGACCAGCTTTTATTTGACGCAGACGCTCCAGATTGCCGGAGTGATCGCGCTGGCTGTTTTGGTGACAGATTCGTTTTTCCGGATTTTCTGGAAGCAGAACCAGAGAGAGCAGGGATTACGACAGACAGGAGCATAATAGCCGAATTATGATTCTCCGCCTGTCCGAAGCCATAGTTCTAGCCGACCATTAGTAGGTTTCCCGAATAACAGGATGATTAACCCAGAAAATCGACCATTCCCGTATTCTTTCTTGACAGGCTATTTAAAGCACGTTATACTAAATTTGCGATTGGTCTACGAAGGAAAGGAGCAGGGGAACATGGGATCTGTAAAAAGAATTTATGTGGAAAAAAAGCCTCCTTATGCAGTCCGGGCAAAGGAACTGTTAGGAGAACTAAGAAGCTATCTGGACTTAAAAAATCTGACGGGCGTTCGGGTGCTGATCCGGTATGACATGGAAAATAT
>CAJUFW010000144.1 GCA_910585655.1 uncultured Lachnospiraceae bacterium | reverse complement strand
TATCATATTCATAACCGCGCATTCTGAGCTAAGCTTTATGACTTTTCAATATCGGGTAGAGGCAATGGACTTCATATTAAAAGACAATCCTGCCGAAACAAAAGTAAAAATCAGAGAATGTCTCCTAAACGCAATAGAACGCTATACGCTCCAGACCAACAAGGTACATAAAGTCTATACTATCCAAACGGGCGGACGAAAAATCAGCGTGGATTATGAGGATATTTTCTTTTTTGAAACTTCCAGTAATATCCATAAGGTTGTTCTTCATGCAAAGAACCGTCAAATTGAATTTTCCGGCACCATCAAAGACCTGATAAACACCTTAGACGACAACTTTATACGCTGCCACCGCTCCTTTCTAGTAAATAAAAATAACATAAAAGAAGTAGATGCGAAAAAGCGAATCATCTATTTTCCCAATGGAGAAACCTGCCTGATGTCCATGCGTATGGGGAAAGAACTCTGAAAACAGAACGTTACATTCCTTGCTGTAAATTTAAAAATATAAATAAGTATGTATAAAAATACAATTTTGATATTTACAAATCCACTTTAGCGTGATAAAATGTCAAACATAGTTTTGCTGCGATAACAGCTAGCTAAACCAAACAACCAATTATGAAATAAGGAGAGGATGGAGTATGAAAAAAAACAAGACACCAAAAAAACTACTGGCTCTGCTTTTGCTTGCCGTTATGCTGATCGGCGCCTTATCCGCCTGCAAGGGGAAGGACAAGACCGACGACGGAGGCAATCCGCAGAATCCTTCTGTCGGTGATCAGACAGACAACGATAATAGCCAGACGGATGATAACGACGCAGATACAGACAACCAGCCTGCAGATGACGGAGAATACACCTTAAATCTAACAGAGACCACCTCCGCTGTTCATACTTTAAATCCGCACGAATGGGAATATTCCCCGGAAGATGCGGTTATGCAGCTAACACAGTCCGGCTTATATTCGATTATCTATTCCGAAACCGAAGATTTTGCCTACTCCTGTGAAATGGCTGCGGACTTCCCAACGGATGTTACCTCGGAATATGCCGGAAACGAAACCTATGGTATTCCGGCGGACGCGACAGAGGGCTATGCGTTCCGTATTCCGCTCCGTCAGGATGCAAAGTGGGAAGATGGTACTCCAATCAACGCCGATACTTATATTTATTCCTATCAACAGCTATTAAGCCCGGAAATGGTAAACTATCGTGCTTCAAGCCGTTATGAAGGTACTTATGCCCTGGCGAATGCTTACCAGTATTTCCTTGGCGGCGCAGACCAGTACATCGACTATTTCAATGCCGAAACCGGAGAATATGCCGAGGTAAAGGACGGCAACCTCTACTTTAGCGCTACGGAACCGACCGCCTTTTTCGGTATGAGTCTGGCAGACGCTGCCGCCGGTGATTATGCAGACTATTTTACTGCAGAGGACGGCACCGATACTCTGGCTGCTCTTCAGACCTTACAGGGAGACGAAGCCTGGATTCCGGTAGACGATACCGTTCGTACTGCTTTGGATGCTATGATTGCTGCAGTCAACGCTCATACGGAGACCGAAGCCTATGATCAGGAATATTTGGAATTCTGTACTTATAAGGAAGAAATGGAAGCCGTTACCTGGGATCAGGTCGGTCTGGTTAAAAATGACGATTACACATTGACCTTTATTTATACCAAGCCTATCCGGGAGCAGTTTATGCTTTATAGTGGTTTCACTACTCCGCTTCTGGTAAAAGAAGATATTTACGAAGCCAACAAATCCGATATCGGCGGTTTAACGAAAACCACCTACGGAACCTCCGCCAGCACTTACGCCTCCTATGGTCCGTACAAGCTGACCGAATGGCAGGCAGAAAAAGTCCTGACAGTAGAGAAAAACGATCAGTGGTTTGGCTGGAACGATCCTGCTCATGAAGGGCAGTATCAGGCTACCAGAATCAGCTATCAGTTTATCGACGAACATACCACGGAAATGCAGTTATTCCTACAGGGAAACGTGGATACGGTAACACTTGACGCCAATGATATTCAGACTTATGGGACGAGTGATTATGTCGTATACGAGCCTACCAGCTATACCTTTAAGCTTTCCTTCAACACGGATAAAGAATCCTTAAAAGCCAGAGAATCCGCTGGCGTCAATAAAACCTTGATTACTTATGTAGACTTCCGGAAGGCATTCTCTCTGGCTATCAATCGTGCAGAATTATGCCAGACTGCTTTTCCTACTCACAGCGCGGCATACGGACTGTTAAACGATATGTATGTATATGAAACAAACAATTTCAGCACCTACCGCGATACCGAACAGGCAAAAGCTGTTCTCTGTGAAGTATATGACTCGGAAAATTATGATACATTAAGCGGCTACAACGTAAAGGAAGCCTCTGAACTTTTGGAAAAGGCTTATCAGGAAGCTCTGGCTGCCGGCGATATCAAAGAAACCGATAAGGTCGTACTTGATTTTAACGTATCCGTTTCTTCTGATGCCAACCAAAAAGCAATTAATTTCTTAAACGATGCTATCATAGCTGCTGCTGTTGGAACTTCCTTAGAAGGTCGGATTTCCATTGAACTCAAAGAAGTGGACGATTATTATGCTGCTATGAAGGCAGGAACCGCTGATTTGATTTTCAGCGCCTGGGGCGGAAACGAAATCGATCCTTATGCTTTGATGCAATGTTATGTGGACATTGTTTATTTTGATGACGGCGAGCATGGTTTTAATGCCAAGCAGCCGCTGACCATCCAGATAGACGGAAAAGACTACACTTATTCTCTGTATGAATGGTACAAAGAAGTATGTGAAGGTCAATGGGCGCAGGCAGACTCCGATACCAGACTGCATATCCTGGCAAAGCTTGAAGGCGGTATTCTTGAGCAATATTGTGGTATTCCGCTCTACTCCCGTCGAGAAGCAAACCTGCTTTCGCAGAAAGTACAGTATGTTACGGATGAATTCAGCAACGTCTATGGCTACGGCGGTATCCGTTTTATGAAGTTCCTCTATAACGACGAGGAGTGGGCAGCTTACTGTGCAGAACAGAATAACCAGCTTTCTTATTAACTTTATAATTTTAGATAGAAAAACGGGTAAGGCAGCGCAAGCTGCCTTGCCTGTTATGACGTTTCTTTGAATTTTTATTACTGTTTATGCCTGTTTTTTACAATCCGGGAACTATTTTAAAACAGGCAGGATTGGAGATTGTTTATGAAAAAATACATCGCCAAACGTATCATGCTGATGTTTGTCACAGCCTTTGTGACGATGACAGTACTGTTTGTACTGATCCGTCTGCTGCCGAACCATGTTCATGCCGCGCTCGGCGGCTATGCCAAGCAAGAAGAAATGATGCGGGAGGCCTGGGGCTACAACAAGCCGATCATCGTCCAGTATGGTATTTTTTTGAAAAATGTGTTTACCGAATGGAACTGGGGATTCTGCACAGAGGTAGGAACTTATCTGCAGCCGGTAACGGAATACGTGACATCCAAACTTCCGGCTACGATTTATATCAACGTGATTTCCGTGGTATTCAGTATCCCGTTAGGTGTTATTTTCGGCGTGATTGCTGCCAACTATAAAAACCGCTGGCAGGATCATATCATCAATTTATTTATCATGCTGTTTATTTCCGTGCCGTCCTTTGTATTTGCCTTTTTCCTGCAATACATCGTAGGCTTTAAGCTTGGGCTTCTGCCTCTGGTTATGAAATCCGGAACGGACTATTTTACCTGGGCGATGCTGCGCTCCGCGATTATGCCGATTCTGGCAATGTCCTTTTATATCATTGCCGGGGACATGCGTTATGTCAGAGCGGAGCTGACCGAAACGATGACCAGCGACTATATGCTCTTAGCCCGTACCAAAGGACTGACCAGACGGCAGGCGTTATTCCGCCATGCTCTGCGGAACTCTATGGTACCGCTTGTTCCGACCTTTTTAGCAGACGTTATTTACGTGATTTCCGGCTCAATGATCATTGAACAGATTTTTGCAGTACCCGGCATCGGCAAGGTCTTTGTCCTTTCCGTTACATCAAGAGATTACAGCGTTCTCCAATTCGTAGCGATGTTTTATACTTGTATCGATCTGGTCGCCGCCCTGCTCTTTGATTTAAGCTATGGTCTTATCGATCCAAGAATCCGTATGGGAGGAGGGAAAAACAATGAATTATCCTGAGCATATTCCGGCTGAAAAATTCCAATTTATCCAGCAGGACGCCCAAATCCATGACCTGAAATTTGAGACAGAGCCGGTAGGTTATTTAAAAGATGCGTTCCGGCGTTTCCGCAAAAATAAAAGCTCAGTCATCGGCGGGCTTGTTATTATCATCCTTATTTTATTTGCATTGATTACCCCGTTTGTTTCCCGCTACGGAGTGTCCGACCGGGATGCCTATTATGCGTATGCCCTGCCGAAAAACAACCTGTTCGCCGGGCTTGGCTTTTGGGACGGCTGCCAGACTGTCACCATCAACCAACAGACCTATGATCGTTATGAGGCAATTCCAGGGGCTATTGTCAAACATATCAGCGAAGAAGCGGCGGACGCCAGAGACAGCAGAAAGGGAAGCACTCACAAAATCCGTCTTGATACTTATGCTAAAGTCGGCTATATCTATAAAACCATTACCGACCAGGAATACCAAGATACCCTTGCTTACGAAAAAGAAACCGGAATTCAGGTTTTTTACCCGCTTATTGATTCCTCTCAGGTCAAGGCTGCCGCTTACCAAAACGACGCCAATGCCTGGTATCTGACAAATGAAAAAGGAGTGGCAAAACGAGATAAAGAGGGCAAGCTCCGTGACATCTACTTATTAGACGAGGCTGGAAATCCGGTCTATACCAAACCGGTAGGCGGCGGAACGCAGCATGAAGTACGGATTCTCTACAGCGCCTGGTATCAAATGCTAAACGGCGAACATGCCAGCTTTTTATTTGGCGCAGACGCCAATGGTTACGATATCTTAGTTCGTATCGCTTCCGGCGCCAGGCTGTCCTTTTTGCTGAGTATCTGTGTTTCTGCCATCAATCTTTTCCTGGGTATTTTTATCGGTTCTCTGGAAGGATATTATGGAGGCAAATTTGACCTGATCATGGAGCGAATCAAGGAGTTTCTCTATGAAATCCCTACCATCGTGATCTTTTCCTTATTCCAGCTCCACCTTGCCAGTAAGGTAGGTCCTGTTGTTTCCTTACTGTTTGCCTTTATCTTCTTTGGCTGGATTCACACTTCCAGCACGGTACGAGCCCAGTTTTATCGTTTTAAAGGGCAGGAATATGTTATGGCAGCCCGTACGCTCGGAGCAAAGGATCGCAGACTGATTTTCCGTCATATCCTTCCAAACGGGATTGGCTATATTATCACAGCTTCGGTATTAAGTATTCCAAGTACGATTTTATCAGAGGCTTCCCTTTCCTATCTGGGCATTTTAAACCTGCAGACCGACAGTATGACCAGTATCGGAACCATGTTAAGCAACGGTCAGTCCACCTTGTCCACCTATCCGCATTGCCTCTTCTTCCCGGCAGCGTTCATCGCTCTTTTGATGATCTGCTTTAACATGTTCGGCAATGGACTGCGAGACGCCTTTAACCCATCTCTGCGTGGTGCAGACGAAGGTTAAGGCAGAAACCGATAACGTACACAATATGCTGCACAAGGCGGCACACTATAGGGATATGATAATCAGAAAGGATGGCGCTTTATGAACCATTCAGAACATAACGAGGTTATTTTGGATGTACAAAACCTGGCGGTTTCCTTCCGTACGAACAACGGAAATGTCCAGGCGGTCAGGGATATCTCCTTTACCCTAAAAAAAGGAGAGACCCTGGCAATCGTAGGGGAATCCGGCT
Source organism: uncultured Lachnospiraceae bacterium (assembly GCA_910585655.1). GTDB lineage: Bacteria > Bacillota > Clostridia > Lachnospirales > Lachnospiraceae > MGBC131033. The sequence goes on along the minus strand of CAJUFW010000144.1, from coordinate 3,157 downwards.
CCGGCAAATCCGTAACAGGAAAGGCAATTCTCGGTATCCTGGCTCCGAACAGTATCATCGAAGGCGGTCAGATTTTATATGACGATAAAGAGCTGCTGCATCTTTCCGAAGAAGAGTTTAACAAGCTCCGCGGCAATAAAATCACCATGATTTTCCAGGATCCAATGTCCAGCCTTGATCCAATCATGAAAATCGGCAAGCAGATGACCGAAGCTACTCTGCTCAACGCCAAAACCAACCGCAAATACGCAAAAAAAGCCTTTAAACTGCGTCTAAAGCGATTGAAAAAAGATATGGAGACCGCCGGTGTTTCGGCTGCACAGGCGAACGAGGAACTCAAACAGTTTGAAACGCTGCTGCAATCCTATGGAGGAAATTCCAGAGAGGTTTCCTTAATGAAAGAAAAACGCTCCGAATTTTTAAACTCCGACTTTATGAAGCAGTTCCAGGTTCGGCTCGTTCAGGTCTTAGGCGGAGAGGGAGCAGCCAATGCTTTCCTCCATTACATGCTTGATCAAGTAGATCTGATGAACCGTTTCGTCACCAAAAAAGAAGCCTACGATCAGGCGATCAAAATCATGGCTGACGTCGGTATTCGGGAACCAGAAAAACGTTTCCATCAATATCCGTTTGAATTTTCCGGCGGTATGCGTCAGAGAATTGTCATCGCTATCGCCCTGGCGGCAAATCCGGACATTTTGATCTGCGACGAACCGACTACCGCCCTGGACGTAACCATTCAGGCGCAGATTTTGGAGTTGATTGCCGAGCTAAAGGAACGGCGTAGGTTGTCTGTTATCTTTATTACGCATGATCTGGGCGTAGTCGCGAACATTGCCGACGAAGTAGCCGTGATGTATGCCGGGAAAATCGTCGAGCATGGCACCGTAGACGATATTTTCTACGAGCCGAAGCACCCGTATACCTGGGCGCTCCTTTCCTCGATGCCGGATTTGGATACGAAGGAAACGCTTTCCTCCATTCCTGGCACTCCGCCGAATATGATTCATCCGCCAAAGGGAGACGCTTTTGCCGCCCGGAATCAATATGCTATGGCGATTGATTTTGAAGAACAGCCACCGCTTTTTCAGGTATCGCCGACCCATTACGCCGCTACCTGGCTGCTTCATCCTGACGCGCCGAAGATCGATCCGCCGGAAATCGTGCTGGATCGAATCGCCCGGATGAAACATCTAAACGGAGAGGCAGAAAAGAAAGAAGCAAAATAGTTGCTTTGAAAGGAGCATTTTTATATGAATGAACGGGAAACCCTGCTCCGAGTGGAGCATCTAAAACAATATTTTAAGGATGGCAAGACCGATTTCAAAGCAGTAGACGACGTTAGCTTTGAAATCAAAAAAGGAGAGATTTTCGGGCTGGTAGGAGAGTCAGGCTGTGGGAAAACCACTACCGGACGTTCCATTATCAAGCTATATAACATCACTGGGGGCAACGTCTATTTTAAAGGTGAACGGATCAGCGCCGGTATCCGGGATTATCAGGATACCATCAGAGACTGCCGCGCTCAGCTAAAAACCGCCTCTCCGGAACAAAAAGCTGAGCTGCAGCAGACTATTGCCGAGCAAAAAAAACTGATGTCCGAAGCCATCCGCGACAACAAAAAGTCCAAAACCGTTACGGATATTCAGATGATTTTTCAGGATCCGATTGCCTCCTTAAATCCACGTATGACGGTCGGTGAGATTATTTCCGAGGGCCTGATTATCAAGGGAATCAAGGACAAACAGGCAATCATGGAAAAAGTATACAATATCCTGGAAACCGTCGGACTGGTACGGGAACATGCTACCCGCTATCCGCATGAGTTTTCCGGCGGTCAACGGCAACGTATCGGAATCGCCCGGTCAGTCATCATGAATCCAGAGCTGATCATTGCAGACGAACCGGTCAGCGCCCTTGACGTCTCGATTCAGGCGCAGGTTATCAACCTGTTAAACGATCTCCGGGATAAAATGGATCTGACTATCCTGTTTATCGCCCACAACCTGTCCGTCGTCAAATATTTTTCTGACCGGATTGCCGTGATGTATTTCGGAAAAATCGTGGAGCTGGCAGACTCCGACGAATTGTTCCGCCACCCGCTTCACCCTTATACCAAATCCCTTCTTTCCGCGATTCCTTATCCGGATCCGCACTATGAAAAAAAGCGTGTCCGGGTACTGTATAATCCGGAGGAATCACACGACTACAGCCAGGAGGCACCAGAACTAATCGAACTGCTACCAGGGCATTTTGTCAGTTGCAACCGTGCAGAAGCAACGCGTTATAAAAAAGAACTAGGGATTTAGATAATGGTAACGGATACTTTATAACTGGTTGATGGAGAAAGGAAGGAATTCTATGTTTCGTTTCGTTCAGTCAAAAGAAGCGCTCCGCCGCTTAGCCCTCTCTCTTTTGGGAGGGCTGCTGCTGGCAATCGCCGTTTTTTTCTACGAAGGTTTTTTATATCGTCCGGACACGCTTCCCTTTCTTCATCAGCTTAGCGACGCCTGTACCGTTTCCGGTCTTTTATTCCTCTGCGCGGGAATGTTCGCCTTTATTTTAAACGGCGGCGGCTTCGACGCCTTTGCTTATATCGGTCATCGCTTCCGCTGGGGTTTTTCCCGCCGGATGCGGGAGGAGGAGCCACGGCTCACTCCTTATCATGAGTTTCTGATAAAAAGACGGGAGAAAGGGAAACGTTCCGTCGGGCATCTGTTTGCGGCAGGAGGCGTGTTTTTGCTGGTGGGGATTTTGGCGGCGATGCTTTGCTGAGCCAGAATCTGCTGCAGGAAATCTCCACACAGCTTTCTTCAAAAATCAAATCTTCTGCCAATCCATAAAGTTTTTTAAATACTCCTCCTGCCCTTTGTCTACTTCTGATGTAACCTCTATATCCTGACAGAGGATCTCGATACAAACGCCGTCTTCTCTTGGAATCAAAATTAACAGGTGAAACATACCGTCCTCGTAAATCTCATAATAATCATCCTGTATCTTCCATTGTATAAATTCGTAGCCTTCCCGCATACGTTCCCGTAAATGTTTTTCCTGATTATCTTCTTCGATAATTTCCCCATTCTGAATCCAGAGAATTCGATAATTTTGCACTCCTTTTAAACGCATATGAACATTGATACAGGTAACAGGGCAAGGT
>CAJUFW010000143.1 GCA_910585655.1 uncultured Lachnospiraceae bacterium | reverse complement strand
ATCAAAGAAAAAAGCCTGATTTTATGCGGGCTGTGGCGTTTTGCAAACGCCTATTGCTATTAAATTTAAGAGAGGAAGCAATAATACTGTTGAAATGTACTTGAATAATGGATGGCAGTTGAGTTTCCGTATTCATAATGCAAGTACTAAAGTAGAACCGAGTTTGAAGTTTGACGTTCAGTTTATTGGAATGCCTGTATCTATTCTCAACATTGAGTGTAAGTGGAGTTAAATAAATGATCAAGCAAAATTGGCACGAACTGATTAAAAAAGTTTGTGCTTTTAAGAAAGGATTGACAAAAACAAAGAAGTTGTGATAAAATGCTGCCAATAACATAAGAAAAGCGATGACGGAAAAAAGTAGTTTAGTTGGAAGCATCCAGAGAGAATAGCATTTGGTGGAAGCTGTTTATGTGGAGATTAGACGAAAACCATTCCAGAGCTGTAATGCTGAAGGAAGTAAGCGTTACCGTATGCCTGCGTTAAAGGATAGGATTTGATAGAATCTGAAGTGAAAAGTTAAGGTGGAACCGTGCGAAGCGCACCCTTAAGACTGGACAATTATGGTCTTATGGGTGCTTTTCTTATGTTGTTGCTAAATGGAAGATTGAATAGAGAAAGGGGCAACAAATTATGAAGGTTCTACGAAAAAATGGAGAAATTGCAGAAGTAAATTTTGAAGAACAGGAGGGTAAAAAGGTATTTTGGCATACGAGCGCACATGTGCTTGCGCAGGCTGTCAAGCGTTTATATCCGGAAACGAAGTGCGCTGTCGGTTCGGCAACTGAAAATGGCTTTTCCTATGAAATAGAATTGTCAACAAGACCAGAACATTCCATAGGGAGTGACGAGGAGTGGCAGCTTGCTACCGAGGCGCTGGAACAGGCAGTACAGGGAATGGGGAAGTCTTATGCAGTCAAAGAGGGAGACGGTGCGTTTTATGGACCGAAGCTGGATTTTCATTTAAAGGATTCCCTGGGCAGAACTTGGCAATGTGGAACAATTCAGCTTGATTTCCAGCTTCCGCAGCGGTTTGAGATTGACTATATTGGAGCGGATGGGAAAAGGCATCGTCCGATTATGCTGCACAGAGTGGTATTTGGTTCGACAGAGCGTTTTATTGGTATTTTACTGGAACATTATGCAGGAAAATTTCCGGCATGGATTGCTCCGGTACAGGTGAAAGTGCTTCCGGTTTCCGATCACTATAATGCTTATGCCAGGGAGGTAGCGGAGGCTTTGGAGGAACAGGATATCCGGACAGAGGTAGACGTTAGAAAGGAAAAGCTTGGGTATAAGATTCGCGAAGCACGTATGGATAAAGTTCCCTATATGATTATCGTAGGTGAAAATGAGAAGAATCATCAGTCTGTATCGGTAAGGCAGAGAGACGCAAAGGCTGATCAACAGGAGCTGGGAGAGATGCGCCTTGAGGATATGGTGGATTTCGTAAAGAGAGCGGGGAGGGCTTGAGATTGGAGAGGATAACGTTTCATAAAAAGTATGTATGGGGAATCAGCCTTTTATTAACAGTCATTATTATCGCAGCTCACACGTCTTCTGTCTATCGTTACAATCAGGAGCTGAAGCAGGGATTTGTATTAAAAAAGCCCCAAAATGTGTATGCCAGACGGGAAGAACTGACAAAAGATGCCGTGTTAAGAGCAGATCCATCCTATTATAGAGGCAGGAGCGAAATGCCGATAGGAAGAAGTGCGGAAATAATCAGGCTGGGGGCAACCGTATGCTATTATAAGAAGCCAGGGGATTGGATACCAGCGAAGGTTTTCTGGCGGGGAACAAACGTGATAGGTAGCGTGGGAGATTTTGATGAGAGAGGTATTTATGAAGAGCTTAGGGATACTTACCGTGATATCTATGGTTTCTGTTTTCGTCCAAGCTATCAAAAGGGGTGGAGGATAGTGATTCCTTTTGTGAGCGAAAAAGAGTATTATCAAGGAATAGAGTTAGACGAAGAGCTTTATTATGTACGAACCAGTGATGTAAAAAGGCTGGAAAAGGTATTGAGAAAAAAGGGATTGGTGCAAAAGGGTTGGTGCCTCCGGCTGGATAAGGAGCTGTATGAGGAGGGCTACTACCTTTCCCCTGACCTGTATCGGAGCTATTTTCCAGCCTTTATAAAGGGAATACTGTTGCTGTGGTTATGGGTAATCGGACGAGCCCTGCTTCAAAATATTTTCAGGCGGCGGATAGGTGGCGGCTGGAAACGGGTATAAAGATAGTGTGGGCGTACACATTCATTGCGGTACTTATATCAAAACACCGCTGCAGGGCGATCCGCCCTGCGGGGTGTTTTCTCTGTCAACAGAAAGTTATTTATCATTCAAGGGGGCGCATAATTGGAAACATTATGGTATCACGGATATTGTCTGTTCCCATAAGCACCTGCAGCACTCTGTCGATGCCCATACCCCAACCAGAAATAGGGGGCATACCGTACTCCATTGCATTTACATAGTCCTCATCCACCACCATTGCTTCTTCATCACCGTTTGCTTTGCAGCGAGCCTGTTCCATAAGGCGCTCACGCTGTTCAATGGGATTAACCAATTCAGAGTAAGCGTTGATGATTTCCGCGCCATTGATAATCAACTGAAAACGGTCAGACAATTCAGGGTTATTATCGTTTGCTCTTGCCAACGGCGAAAGGTCGGTTGGATGTGCAATTAGGAATGTTGGAGCAATCAGTTTTGGACGGCTGACTTTTTTATAAAGTAAATCAATCAAATTTCCGCGCCCCAGCTTGTGGGGGTCGGTCGCAGAAGCAAGGTCGATGTGCTGTTCCTCTATTTTTTCAAGTAATTCTTCTGCCGTCTTGTATTCTTCTATATCAATACCGCAGTCCCGAAGAATGAGGTCACGAAAAGTAATTACTTCCCATTCAGAAGCAAAATGGATGGTGTTTCCGTTGACTATTATTTCAGGAGTTCCCCAGATCTTTGTGACTACAGTTGTCAGCATATTCTGTAAAAACTTCATATTATCACGATAATTATAATAAGCACAGTAACCTTCAAGCATTGTGAAATCTTGTAGGTGTGTTGCATCCATCCCTTCGTTTCTAAAACAGCGGGCGAATTCAAAGACTTTTGTAAACCCTCCTACAATCGCTCGCTTTAAATAAGTTTCGGGAGCAATTCGCAAATAAACATCCATATCCAACGCGTTATGATGAGAAGTAAATGGTCTTGCTGTTGCACCAGATGGATGGTCAATTAAAATAGGAGTTTCTATTTCAATGTAGCCATTCTCCTCAAGATAGCGGCGAATTTCCGTTATAAAGCGATACTTTTTCAAAAAACGCTCTTTGGTTTCATCGTTCATATACAAATCAAGATAACGCTGGCGATAGCAAATTTCCGTATCTTGGATACCGTGGAACTTTTCAGGAAGAGGGCGCAAGGACTTTCCAAGGAAGAAAATCTGTTTTGCTCGGATTGTCTTTTCTCCCATTTGCGTGGTGAACGTTTCCCCTTCAACACCAAAGAAATCGCCAAGGTCAAATCCCTTTTTTAAAAATTCGTAGGCTTCTTTTCCTACAACATCTTTCTTTACTGCAATTTGAATTTTGCCCTCAATGTCGGCAATTGTTAGAAATGACAGCTTTCCCATTTTACGCATAGACATGATACGACCTGCAGCCCGAACACCGTCTACACCGTCTGGTAAATCTCTGACTTCATACAATTCATGAGTTCTTTCAAAGCGTTCCGGATAGGGATTGGTAATACCCCTTACATACTCCAGCTTTGTAAGCCTTGCTTCTACTAATCCATTTTTGCTCATAATTCATACATCCTTTCGTTTTTTTTATCGGGACATAGATATTTTTGAGCGCAAAAAATCCCGTCCCTGTTTCCAAGGACGGGATGATATAACCCGTGGTACCACCTTAGTTCACTTATGCTTCACAGCACAAGCCTTTATAAGTACGGATGTTTCTTGTGCCATTCTCATAGCTGAAAAAGTACGGATAAAACATCGATACTCTTGCGCGGTAATGGGCGCTCCCATCATAATCTCAACACACAAAAATGCGTGTAGTCGGTATGCAGCTCCAAGGCTTTGTTCGCTTCTGTTTCCAGAACTCTGATTACTCAGAATATCCTTCCATGTATCCCTTTGCAGCTAACGGGACTCTCTGTAACATTTTCAGATACCTACTGTCACTCTTCATCGCTTTTGATATTGAATTTGCTATATTCTAACATAGTTTTTAGAGAAAAGCAATAGGCAGACTTTTCTAAAGCTTAAAAAGACAAATACCAGACCCAGATAGCCTCTCCCCAAAACATGCCGATCGCCAGCCCAACAGCCAAAAACGGTCCTAAAGGGAACTGTGATTTTAGGGTAAGCGTTCCAGAGGCGAGCCGTTTTATGACATAGACTGACGCTGCCAGAAGCCCCACGGCTATTGCCGGGAGGATAGCCCGCCAGCCCAGGAAAAATCCGCCGGCAGCTAACAGTTTAAGATCGCCGCCGCCAAAAGAGCCCGGAAGAATAAGCGTGAGGAGAAACAGCGGAAGCGCGGCAAAAAGACTTCCAAGCAGCCGATCGAAGAGAGAAAGTTCCAGGAAGCCGGATTCCAGGGGGCTAAGCGTTAAAAGGTGTCCAAGAATCAGAGACAGCACTCCCAGCAGGAAAATTCCAAGAGAAAAGCGATTGTCGATTTTTCGGCTGCGCCAGTCCATACGGGCGGCAAATACCAGAATGGTCAGATAGGCTAGTCTTATAAGCCATTGCAGACAGGATAAATAGGATAAATGCCGGAAGCAGAAGAAAGACGAGGAAGAAACCAGAAGCGGAAAGAACGATAGAATTCTTGAATGTAGGGGATTAATAAAATATCAGCCTCCTTTTATCTGAAATGATTTCAGTATACACTTTTTTCCAGAAAAAAGCAATCAAAAGATAATTCTGTTCTGTCGGTTGACAGGAAAAGACATTCCCGCTATAATGGCATATAGAAAACAGCGGGCTTTTGCTGCTTTGTGTATGTTTACGAACGGAAAGAATCGTAAATAATGATAAAGTATTTGACCCTTGCAGCAGTTGCCAAACGGGCATACGGGCATGTCTGCTTGGCTTGTTACTTTGCGGGAATAAACGGGAGGCTTCCTACATGTGCGGAATATGTGGTTTTACAGGGAATAATGTAAATCAAAAGGATGTTTTGACCAAGATGATGGATCGGATTGTCCACAGGGGACCGGACGGCGGCGGGCAATACGTGGATGAAGATGTGGCGCTGGGCTTTAGGCGGCTGGCGATCATAGATTTGGACAACGGTTCCCAGCCAATGTTTAATGAGAACCGGGACATCGTGATTACTTTTAATGGGGAAATCTATAATTATAAGGAAATCCGGGAGGATTTGATTCAAAAGGGACATGTGTTTGCCAATCATTCCGATACCGAATGTCTGGTGCATGGGTATGAAGAGTATGGAGAAGGGCTGCTAGACCATCTGCGGGGAATGTTTGCCTTTGTGATTTGGGATATGCGGAATAAGACGTTGTTTGCTGCCAGGGATATGTTCGGCATCAAGCCTTTTTATTATGCTTTGGTAGGACAGAACCAGACGTCGGAGGAAAAGCATCTGATATTCGGTTCCGAGATTAAAAGCATTTTGGAACATCCGTGTTATCAAAGAGAAGTCAATCGCGACGCCCTGGAGCAGTATATGACGTTTCAGTATTCCGTATTGCCGGAGACGTTTTTTAAAGGGATTTTCAAGCTGATGCCAGGTCATTATATGGTATGGAAGGATGGAAAGCTGAAAATTACCCGCTATTTTGATCCAATGCTGCAGCCGGAGGAAAACTTGGATTATGAGAAGGTAGTAGACGAGATCGACGATGTGGTACAGGATTCGATTCGTTATCATATGGTCAGCGATGTGGAGGTAGCTTCCCTACTGTCAAGCGGTGTGGATTCCAGCTATGTTGCCGCTAACTTTCATGGAGCCAAGACGTTTACGGTGGGTTTTGACTATGAGAAATACAACGAAATCCCTTATGCAAGGGAGCTGTCCGGCAGAGTGGGGATTCGGAATTACAGTAAAGTGATTTCCACAGAAGAGTACTGGCGGGAGCTTCCGCGGATTCAGTATTATATGGACGAACCGTTAGCCGATCCGGCAGCGGCAGCGCTGTATTTTGTAGATCGGGAGGCGGCGCAGCATGTAAAGGTGGTACTGTCCGGGGAGGGAGCGGACGAGTTGTTCGGCGGCTACAATATTTATCATGAGCCGATGTCTCTGGCAGGGTATCAGAAGTTGCCGCGTGCGCTGCGGCGCGGACTTGCTTTTGTGGCGGATAAGATTCCTTTTAAAATGAAAGGAAAGAACTTTTTGATCCGGGGGAGCAAAACGGTAGAGGAGCGTTTTATCGGCAACGCCAATATTTTTTCGGTAAAGCAGCGGAACAAAGTGTTGAAATATAAAAACCGGGATTCGGCGCCAAGACTCTTGACCAGACCGTTTTATGAAAAGGCGAGGGGCTTAGACGACGTTGGAAAAATGCAGTATATTGACCTGAACTTCTGGTTGATTGGGGATATTTTATTAAAAGCGGACAAGATGAGTATGGCACATTCTCTGGAAAGCCGAGTGCCGTTTTTGGATAAAGAGGTGTTCCGGGTAGCGAGGAAGATACCGACAAAGTATAAGGTGACGGATAAAAATACCAAAGTAGCATTCCGTCAGGCGGCTCATCGTCATCTGCAGGATAAGGTAGCAGAAAAGAAAAAGCTGGGCTTCCCGGTGCCGATTCGTATTTGGCTAAAGGAAGAGAAGTATTATACGATTGTCAAGGAAGCGTTTACCAGCCCGACGGCAGAGGAATTTTTCCATACGGCAGAGCTGGTACGGCTTTTGGATATTCATCGCGCAGGAAAGCGGGACTACAGCCGTCATATTTGGAATGTTTATATGTTCCTGTTATGGCACAAGGAGTTTTTTGAAAGAAGCGCGGAAGCATAAGAAAGGAGATACAAGGTGGAGAGTAAGTTTTTTCAATCAAAAAAGATTTATGGTAATGTCACATTGATTCAGGGATTAGGCGGAGAGCAGTCCTACTTAGTAGAAGGGAAGGAACGGGCGCTTTTGATTGACGGGCTGACAGGGGTAGGCTCCCTACGGTCATATGTCAGAGAGCTGACGGATCTGCCGGTGATTGTGGTGATTACGCATGGGCATATTGACCATACAGGCGTAGCCTATGAATATCAGGAATGTTTTATTCATCCGGATGATATTGTGCTGATGTACAGTAAGACGCATTCGGACAGCGCCGGACGGTTGGGATTTGCGACCGGGGGCGGACAGAAGCAGGGCTTTCATATGGAGGATGTGTTCCCGGCGGTTCCGGTTAAAACCTATCCGATATACGATGGGGATGTCTTTGATCTGGGCGGCATAAGTATGGAAGTGATTCAGGTGCCGGGGCATACTCGCGGAACGATTGTATTATTGGATCGGGATAATAAAACGATTTATTCCGGGGATGCCTGCAATGCCAATACACTGCTGGGCTTGGAGGGTTCTACTTCTATTGAGGAATATTTGGAAAGTCTTTATCATCTAAAAACCTATGAGGGCGAGTATGAAGTGATGTGGGGCGGTCATGGACCGATGTCCGTACCAAAAACTATCGTAGACGATGGAATTCGGCTGTGCAAGCAGATTTTAGACAGGACAGACGATCGGATTCCGACGAAAAGCATCGGCGGAGCAGACTGCTTGCTGGCAAAAAAGCGCGGCGATAACTATCTGCCGGTAGAGGGTGGCTTCTGCAATATCGTTTATTCGGACGAAAAACTGCATAAGGAGCCAAAGAAGCCGATTCAGAGTATGCCTTAGGCGGATGTACAGTCATAACCATAAAAAATAAAGATAAAATAAGAGCAGGAGGAGAAAACGAAATGGCAAATATATTTAGTAAGGTGTTGTTGCCAGATGGATTTATAACAGACAAGGATCTGCAGGTAGCTTACGGAAGCATGAATGGTTATCATGTGGTAATCAAGCATCTGCCGCAGCAAAGGCAAATGGTAATTCAGTATCAGGTATTGGAAGGAAACGAGAGCGCCGCGATTGAATTAAGAAGTTTCCTGGCGGAGTTTTCCAAAAAGAAAAACGTCAATGCGGCAACTTATATCAACAATACGTTAAGTGTGACGCTGATGGCTAAGAGTAAACAGCTAGGCGAGCTGGTCAAGGAAACGATGATCACGATTACCAATTATCTGGTGGAGCATCATATGGAGGAAGGCTGTAAGAGCTGCGGCAATAAGGGCTTTGAAATCAATGGTATCTACCAGATCAATGAGGAAGTAGAGATCATGTGCAGCGAGTGCTTCCAGAGGAAATCTGCAAATCAGGACAGTGAGTACAAAAAGAAAACCACCAATATGGCAGCGGGTATCGTAGGCGCGTTGTTCGGCTCCTTACTTGGCGTTATCTGTTGGGTATTGATTTATCAGCTTGGATACATAGCGGGGATTACCGGTTTTGTTATGGTCGTATGTTGTATGAAGGGCTTTGAGCTGTTGGGAGGCAAACTGAACCGCGTCGGCGTGTTACTCTCGATTCTTATTGCTATCGTTATGCTGTTTGCTGCAGAATACCTTTGTGTCGGTATTGAGATTTATAAAGCATTTCGTGATATTTCAGATGTCAGTATCATGCAGGCAATCCGTGCCATACCATTTTATCTGACGGATTCCCCAGTGGCTGAAGAGCTGCGAAACGGTATGTTGCGGGATTTGGCAATGGGTTATGTATTTGCTATTTTAGCAAGTATTTCCTTTATTCGTCAGAGCTTAAAAGCGACGGCAAACGGCGTGATGAGGAAGTTGTGCTGATAACAACAACTATTGTGTTTCTTATAAAACTATAGGTAGGAAAAAGACAGGTATCAAGGAAAACAAAGATACCTGTCTTTTTTGTATCATAGGAAAGTTCTCCAAACTTCCCTATGATACAAAAAGCCCTCCGGGCAGGATCGCACTGCGGCGGAGCAGTAACATGTCGCT
>CAJUFW010000142.1:5992-9090 GCA_910585655.1 uncultured Lachnospiraceae bacterium | reverse complement strand
GCGGTTGCCTTACGGCAACATCTTCCATTCGCGCGAGTGTGCATCCCGCCCGGAGGGCTTTTTGTATGATAGGGAAGTTTGGAGAACTTTCCTATCATATAAAAAAGAGTTGCAAAAACAGGAAGGATAACAGACAATCAGGGACTGTTATCCTTCCTGTTACATAGTAGACAGGGTGTAGTTGCCCTAGAGAGCTTACAGAAGGGCATCCACGGAAATTCCCTTTAAATCCTCTTCTAACAGGTTTTCTTCTTCTAAAATAGACTTGGCTTTTTTCTGGAGATCCTTGACGATATCGTCGGCTTCTAAAATGGTTTTGGAGATATCTCCTGTCGGTTCCGCCGGCTTGCTGGAAGGAGTCGCTGCTGCTTCGACCTGTTGCTGTCTTTCTTCCTTGGCGTCTTTGGCGTCTTCGAGCTTTTCTTCCTGCTCTTCCTTTTTCTCTGCCTCTTCCTTTGCTTTGTCTATTGTTTCCTGGAACTCCTCGTCTACGTGGTCGATAGCTTCCTGTTTTAGCATACCGACAAGTTCTTTACTGGTATTTTTCAGCAGTTTTTCCGCATCTGTTACGGCGTCTACCATTCCATGCGTTTTGGCGTATTCGATTTCCATAGAGCTGATCGCCCTGCCAAGTCCGGCTTTGCCTGCCAGCGCGGTTTCGGCTCTGCCTGCCCATTCTTCTTCCATTTCGTCGAATTGCTCCATCGCCTCTGTGTACGCTTCATCCTTTGGAATCAGCTCTTCCGGCGTGTCCGCGGTAACACCATGCTCTTCCTGATAAGCTTTACGCATTTCCTGTACAGTGGCAAGCTCTGACTGGGCTTTTTTCGCTTCCTCGGTCAGCTCGTCCCGACGTACCGCCATATCTTCGAGGCTTTGATCAAATTCGGAATCCGTCGTATATTGTTCTAAAATTCCCTTTAACGCCTGCTTTTGCGCCTGAATCTTTTTTGCCAAAATAAGATCGTCTTTGGCAAGAGCGGTATCTCCTACATAAAAAGTGGTTCTTTTTTGGGATTGTTCTCCCTTTTTACTTTCTTCCTTTTTGGCTTCCTCTAAAGCAGCCTGCCGGTTTAAAGTACGAGTACTTAAATTGATATTCAAACTCATCTTTCATCCTCCCTACCGAAACATAAAACAGTTTAGAAAAAATTACCTACTGTTAGTATAGTTATCGGACAAAAGCAGAAAAAAGTTAATCTAAGAAATCTTTTTTAGCTCCCGGAAAAAGGAGATAACAAAAGGCACCGTTACCAAAAAAGTGAGCGCGTCGGCAGCGGACTGGGCGATCTGTACTCCGGTCAGTTCTAAAAGCATCGGCAACAGGATAATAGCAGGCAGGAAAAAAATCCCCTGTCTGGCGGCAGAAAGAAAGGTAGCGCGCCAGGATTTTCCGATGGACTGGAAGAGCATATTGCTGGCGACGACAAAGGGCTGTGTCGGCAGAAAGATACATTGTGCGCGCATACAAAAGGCGCCTATCGCAATCACTTCGGCGTCGTCCTTACGAAAGATGGCGATTGCCTGTGGGGCAAGGAAAAAGCCGAGGACAGCCATCACGGTTAAAAAGACCGTTCCTACTTTCACGGTAAACCAGTAAGCTTCCCGCACCCGGTCGTATTTCTTGGCGCCGTAGTTAAATCCCACTACCGGCTGGAAGCCCTGTCCAAAGCCGATAATGGCAGAAATGATAAACATAAAAATCCGTCCGACTACAGACATTGCAGCAACAGCGGCGTCTCCGTAAACGGCAGCGTTGACGTTTAAAGCGATATTGGCAGCGCTGGCTAAACCTTGTCTGGCAAGAGTAGGCAGCCCTGTTTTTATGATCTGCGCGTAAATGATAGGACGTCTGGAAATGCTTTTTAAATGAATATGGACGTCGCTTTTGTCGGAGCAGACGAAAAACAGCAGAATAGAAAAGCTGATACACTGGCTGATCAGGGTAGCAATCGCCGCGCCGGAAATCCCTAAATCCAATACAAAAATAAAGAGCGGATCAAGCGCGATATTTAATACGCCGCCCAGTCCGATTCCTACCATGGAATAAATCGCCCGTCCCTGGCAGCGAAGCAGGTTGTTTAATACAAAAGAAGCGCTCATGATCGAGGCACCCAAAAGGATATAGCGGGCATAGCCTCTGGCATAAGGTAAAATCGTGTCTGTAGCGCCGAGCAGATCCATAAAAGGATCGATAAAGACCAGCCCGAAAAAGGTTAAAAGCAGACCAAAAAGAATGGCTGTAAAAAAAGAAGTAGAAGCAACTTCCTGCGCTTCCTCCTGTTTTTTCTGTCCCATCAGACGGGAAATAAGGCTTCCGGCTCCCATGCCTAACGTAAAGCCTACCGCCTGGATAATAGCCATGAGGGAAAAGACGATACCTACCGCCCCTGTAGCGCTGGTACCAAGCTTGGAGACAAAAAAGGTATCTGCCATATTGTAGATAGAAGTGACAAGCATACTGATAATGGTAGGGATAGCAAGCGAAGTAATGAGTTTTGGAATAGGCGTTTCGGTCATTTTCATAAATTGCAGCTCGCTGGCTGTTTTGCTTTGGCTCATAATTATGGATTCCTTTCTGATTTGTAACGATCTTAACGCTATAAAATTTCTTTTCCGGTGAGATTTTGGTACGCACGGCAGAGCAGATCCTCAAAAGCCTCCCGTTCTTCCGGGGAAAAATCCTGCATCATCCGGGCGGCTACCTTGTCCATATGAGAGGAATAAAGCAGCTGGCGCTTACGACCCTCCTCGGTGATGGCAATACGGATGGCGCGCCGATCTCCGGCAATGCTGCTTCTGGTGATATAGCCGTTTTCTTCCATAGCAGTTAGCAGCTTGGAAATCGTGCCTGGCTCCACGTCCAGAGCGGCAGCCAGTTCCTTTTGCAGACATTCTCCATGCTGCGCCAGGTGGTTTAGGAGCTTTGGCTGTCCGGGGGAAAGCCCGATGGTCTCCATAAACGGTCGGGATTGCCCACGCTGGGCGTGCAGGACTTTAAATAAGATAATATAAAAGGGTGTTTTGTGTTTCATGCTGTTCTCCAATCTGAATCGTTTTGCTGCGTAAAATAGTTTCTAAGGAAATGGTTTCCTAGG
>CAJUFW010000142.1:0-5982 GCA_910585655.1 uncultured Lachnospiraceae bacterium | reverse complement strand
TTCCCTACACGACGCTCTTCCGATCTAGTATAACAAAGAAAAGAACATTTGTAAAGAACCTTTTCGATGGCTTATCAGGCTACAAATCTATGATTTTGTATCTGTACAGCGGCAGTTGCTTTCTTTATAATAAATAGCAGTAATCGTCGTATCAGACGTTTAGTCAGAAAAGGGAGGCGCATAGTGTGAATTTAGGGGAAGTATTGTTGATAGCGGTCGGTCTGTCGCTCGATGTGTTTGCCGTGGTGATATGCCGGGGAGCGCTTTTGTCCAGGATTGAAAAAAAACGGCTGTTGCTGCTGAGCGCAGTCTTTGCTGTCTGGCAGGTGGGAGCCTTGGTAATCGGTTCGCTGTTGGGGCGAATTTCCAATATGATGGAGACATTAGAGGAGCTGAACGTCATTTGGAGGACGGGTTCTATGGCTATTTTTGTGATATTGGGCATTTATTTGCTTACCAAGGCAAAAAAGGGAAGACCTATCCAGGAAACGTGCCGGGACAGCTTTCCGGTAAAAGAAATGATCTTTTTGGCATGTGCGACAAGCCTGGATGCTTTTTTTGCAGGAATCGGGTTCGCCTTTTTACAGACGAGCATGTTAAAGGAAACGATCTCCATTGCGGTGGTGACGGTACTTGCCGTGTTGTTCGGTATTTATACCGGATACCGTCTGGGGTACGAATACCGGGCGAAAGCCTATATTGTGGGAGGCATTTTGTTGGTGGCGGCAGGTGTGGAGCTGTTTGTGCGATTTCAAATCTGACAGGGAGGATGACCTAGGATGGAACGGAAAAAGGAGATGACAAAAACGCTTTTGGGGGAGAGTCTGCGGGAGTTGATGGAGCAGTATCCATTTGAAAAAATTACCATTAAAATGATAACGGATGAAGCAGGCGTTATCCGCCCTACCTTTTATCATTATTTTCAAGATAAGTATGAGGTGTTAGAATGGCTGTTTGAGGAAGAGGTACTCATACCGGTGACGCAGATATTAGAGAGCGATTTGCCAAAAGAAGCAGTCAAGCTTTTATTTGTCAGATTGGAAAAGGAAAAGGCGTTTTATCGGAAAGCCCTTGAGATTACAGGGCAGAATTCCTTTGAAGAGGTCATGAGAAAAAAGCTGACGGAAATGCTGTATCAATATATCCATATCCACCGATTAAAGCCGCTTCCGGCGATGCCGCTGTTAAACGACCGTGTGATTGCCGGGTATTACGGGCTGGGCGTGGTAAGTGTAATCAAAGCATGGATTGCCGGAGAAGGCGGGCTGGAGGCAAAAGCCTCGGACGTAGTGGCAGCATATGAATATGTACTCACACATTCGATTTTTGATATTATGGAGGTAGAGGAGAACTAAAAAACAGGAGAGGAAAAGAAGAAACACCAGGACAGCCTGCACTTTTTTTAAAAAAGGTGTTGACAAAAAGCTGCTCTGGTGCTATTTTATAAATAGATGTTAGCACTCTACCTGATTGAGTGCTAACAAACCGGACAGAGAAGCAGATACCAAGCGAACGAATGGAGGGCAGCATGGAACAATTAGATAACAGAAAGCTCAAGATTCTCCAGGTAATTATCCGCAATTATTTAAAGACCGGAGAGCCGGTTGGTTCTAGGACGATTTCCAAGGAACCGGATTTAGGTCTTAGCTCGGCGACGATTCGGAATGAGATGGCGGATTTGGAGGAGCTTGGTTATATCATCCAGCCCCACACCTCTGCCGGGAGAATTCCTTCGGATAAAGGGTATCGCCTCTATGTGGATACTATGATGGAGGATCAGGTCAGGGAAGTGGAAAACATGAAAGAGCTTCTTTTGGAGAAGGCTGATAAGATGGAAAGCCTGCTCCAGCAGGTAGCAAAGCTTTTGGCGGTGAATACCAACTATACGACGATGGTCACATCGCCGCAGTATTCCCATCGGAAGGTCAAGTTTATCCAGCTTACCGAGGTCAATGAGTCCCAGCTTTTGATGGTTTTGGTGATGGATGGCAATATCGTCAAAAACAAATTGATTTCCACCAGGCAGCTTTTGGAAAAGGAATTGATACTCAAGCTCAATATCGTGATGAATACATTCTTGCAGGGATTGGATATCACAGAAATCAACATCGGACTGATTCAGCAGATTAAGGAGCAGGCAGGCGGTTACGGCACGCTGGTCAGTGATATTTTGGATATGGTAGCGCAGGCGATCACAGAGGAAGACGACGTTGAGATCTATACCAGCGGAGCGACGAATATTTTAAAATATCCGGAGCTGTCGGATAAGGAAAAGGCGAGTGAGCTTCTTTATACCTTAGAGGAAAAAAAGGAACTGACGACCCTGCTTAGCAATCGGATGGAGGATGAGGAAACCAGAGGGATTCAGGTTTATATCGGCAATGAAACAACGGTAGAAAGTATGAAGGACTGTTCTGTGGTGACGGCGACCTATGAGATACAGGAGGGTGTCTATGGAAAAATCGGTATCGTCGGGCCAAAGCGGATGGATTATGAACGGGTAGTCAGTACCTTGCAGAACCTGATGACGCAGTTAGACGAGATTTTTAAAGAAAACAGCCAGGAGTAGGGCGGCAGGACACAGAAAGACCTAGCACATAGAAAGGAGGGACGAAGCAGCCATGAGCAATTCGGATACGATGTCAGATTTGCAAAGTAAGCTAAGGGCTGATAAGCTCGCTTCGGAGCAAAAGGAGATAGAGGAGACTTCGATAGAAGGAGACGGACCATACGGAGAACACGAGGCTGTATCGGACGAAGAGGAGACGACAGAAACAGAACTAGAGGAAGAAGCAAAAGAAGCGGAAGAGACCGATATAGAAGAAGGCAAAAAAGAAGGTAAATTTTTTAAGAAAAAGAAAAAAGAAGACAAACGGGAAAAGCAGCTTCTTGAGCAAATTGCAGACCTGGAGGATAAATTAAAGCGTCAGATGGCAGAGTTCGACAATTTCAGGAAGCGTACCGACCGGGAAAAAAGCGCGATGTTTGAAATCGGGGCAAAGGATATCATTGAACGGATTCTTCCGGTTTTGGACAATTTTGAACGAGGGTTAGGAGCCGTTTCCGAGGAGGAACGGGAAGGGGCGTTTGTTCAGGGAATCGAAAAGATTTACAAGCAGCTGGTTACTGCCCTGGAGGAAGCCGGCGTGAAACCGATTGAAGCGGTGGGAAAGGAATTTGATCCGAATTTCCACAATGCGGTGATGCACGCGGAGGATGAAGAACTAGGGGAAAACCTGGTAGCAGAGGAATTCCAGAAGGGGTATCTGTATAAAGAAAGCGTAGTCAGACATTCTATGGTAAAAGTAGTGAATTAACAGTTTGTAAAAGAGTGAAAATTGGAGGTAACAAAACATGAGTAAAATAATCGGTATTGATTTAGGAACAACCAATTCCTGTGTAGCAGTTATGGAAGGTGGTAAGCCGGTAGTAATTGCAAACGCAGAGGGAGCAAGAACCACACCGTCTGTTGTGGCGTTTACCAAAAACGGCGAGAGATTAGTAGGCGAGTCTGCCAAGCGTCAGGCTGTCACCAATTCCGATAAGACGATTTCTTCTATCAAGCGCCATATGGGAACAGATTTCCGCGTGACAATTGATGACAAGAAGCTTTCTCCGCAGGAGATTTCCGCGATGGTGCTGCAAAAGCTCAAAGCCGACGCCGAAAGCTATTTAGGGGAAAAGGTATCGGAGGCAGTGATTACCGTACCGGCTTATTTTAACGATGCCCAAAGGCAGGCAACCAAGGATGCAGGAAAGATTGCAGGGTTGGATGTAAAGCGTATTATCAATGAGCCGACCGCAGCAGCTTTGGCGTATGGATTAGACAATGAGCGCGAGCAGAAAATCATGGTTTATGATTTGGGCGGCGGCACGTTTGACGTTTCCATCATTGAAATTGGCGACGGTGTTATTGAGGTATTGGCGACATCCGGCGACAACCGTCTTGGCGGAGATGATTTTGACGAAAAAGTTACTCGCTATATGATTGAGGACTTTAAGAATAAAGAAGGCGTAGACCTTTCTACCGATAAGATGGCGCTGCAGCGTTTAAAGGAAGCAGCCGAGAAAGCCAAGAAGGAGCTTTCCTCTGCGACCACGACCAATATCAACCTGCCGTTTATTACAGCGACAGCAGAAGGACCAAAGCACTTTGATATGGATTTGACCAAGGCTAAATTCGATGAATTAACGCATGATTTGGTAGAGCGGACCGCAGTACCGGTACAAAATGCTCTGCGCGATGCAGGAATTCATGCTTCCGAACTTAGCAAGGTGTTGTTAGTAGGTGGTTCGACTCGTATCCCTGCGGTTCAGGAAAAAGTAAAGGCTTTGACCGGGCATGAACCAAGTAAGAGCTTAAACCCGGATGAATGTGTGGCAATCGGCGCTTCTGTTCAGGGCGGAAAGCTGGCAGGCGATGCAGGCGCAGGCGATATCTTATTGTTAGACGTTACACCGCTTTCTCTTTCTATTGAGACACAGGGAGGAATCGCTACCAGATTGATCGAGCGGAATACAACGATTCCGACCAGAAAGAGCCAGATTTTCTCTACCGCAGACGACAATCAGTCTGCCGTAGATATCAATGTCGTACAGGGCGAGCGTCAGTTTGCAAGAGACAATAAGAGCCTTGGTCAGTTCCGTTTGGACGGAATCGCTCCAGCCAGAAGAGGAGTGCCGCAGATTGAAGTAACCTTTGATATTGACGCCAACGGAATCGTCAATGTATCTGCGAAGGATTTAGGAACCGGCAGAGAGCAGCATATTACGATTACAGCAGGCTCCAACATGTCTGACGCCGATATTGAAAAGGCGGTAAAAGAAGCGGCTGAATTTGAGGCGCAGGACAAAAAGCGGAAGGAAGCGATTGATACCAGAAACGATGCCGATTCCATGGTATTCCAGACGGAAAAGGCATTAGAGGATGTCGGTGACAAACTTTCCGATACCGATAAGGCGGCAGTACAGGCAGATCTGACGCATTTAAAAGAGCTGATTGAAAAGAGCAATCCGGAAGTGATGTCCGACGGCGAAGTAGAAGACATCAAGGCTGCCAAGGAAAAACTGATGACCAGCGCGCAGGCGCTCTTCCAGAAGGTTTATGAACAGGCTCAGGGACAAGGAGCTGGTCCGGATATGGGTACAGGGGCAGGTCCTGATATGGGCAGCCAAAATAACGGTACCTACCAGGACGACGTGGTAGACGGAGATTACAGAGAGGTATAAGGAGAATGTCTGCGTTTTAGAGGCGGGCATGGAATCCGTATAAATGGTTTGGTTGGGGAACCAGGTTCCGAAAAAAGGAGCTTGGTTCCCTATACTGCCATAAATTGATTGGAAATAAAGGACGTATATGGGAGGAGCCATTATGGCAGAAAAAAGGGATTATTACGAGGTATTAGGAGTATCCAAAACCGCTACGGAGGCAGAACTGAAAAAGGCATATCGGCAGTTGGCAAAAAAGTATCATCCGGACGCCAATCCAGGAGATAAAGAGGCAGAGAGATTGTTTAAAGAGGCATCTGAAGCCTATGCGGTACTAAGCGACGCTGATAAGCGAAGACAGTACGATCAGTTTGGACATGCCGCTTTTAGCGGCGGCGCCGGTGGAGCCGGCGGTTTTGACTTTAGCGGAATGGATATGGGTGATATTTTCGGCGATCTGTTCGGCGGCGCCTTTGATTTTTTTGGCGGCGGCAGCAGACGAGCGAATAACGGACCGGCAAAAGGAGCCAATATCCGTACCGGAGTTCGTATCACGTTTGAGGAAGCGGTCTTTGGCTGTGAAAAAGAGCTGGAGTTAAATTTAAAGGACGAATGTACTACTTGCCACGGTAGCGGAGCAAAGCCTGGCACCCAGCCGGAAACTTGTTCTAAGTGTGGTGGCAAGGGACAGGTGGTGTATACGCAGCAATCCTTATTTGGGATGGTACGAAACGTTCAGGCTTGCCCGGACTGCCGCGGGACAGGGAAGATTAT
>CAJUFW010000141.1:4461-9188 GCA_910585655.1 uncultured Lachnospiraceae bacterium | reverse complement strand
GGCAGCATCGGCGACGTAATTGTTGCCTCCGTGCGCAAGTCCACCCCCGGCGGCAGCCACGTACTCCCTCTGCGCTCCAGGAAGCCGATAAATCAAAGGCTCCGATAAACATTTCATACGTACGGAGCGTATCGGCGCCGTACTCGGCTACAATATCGTCCGGGTTTACCACATTGCCGCGGGATTTGCTCATCTTTTCACCGTTTTCTCCTAAAATCATCCCATGTGACGTACGCTTCTGATATGGCTCCGGGCAAGGCACTACCTGGTTGTCGTATAAGAAACGATGCCAGAACCGGGAATACAGCAGGTGGAGTGTAGTATGCTCCATACCGCCATTATACCAGTCTACCGGAAGCCAGTAATCCAGAGCTTCCTTGCTTGCCAATGCCTGATCGTTGTGCGGATCGGTATAGCGCAGGAAATACCAGGAAGAACCTGCCCACTGCGGCATCGTATCTGTCTCCCGTTTTGCCGAACCACCGCAGCATGGGCATGTGGTGTTTACCCAATCCGTCATCGCTGCCAATGGGGATTCCCCGTTATCCGTCGGCATATAGCTGTCTACCTCCGGCAGCTCTAACGGCAGCTCGCTTTCCTCTAACGGCACATAACCGCATGTTTCACATTGTACAATCGGAATTGGCTCGCCCCAATACCGCTGTCTTGAAAATACCCAGTCGCGCAGCTTATAGTTGATTTTCCGATGACCGACCCCTTTTTCTACCAGCCAATCAATGATTTTTTTCTTGGCTTCCGTCACTTCAAGACCGTCTAAAAATCCGGAATTTACCATTTTTCCGGTTGCGACATCCGTAAAGGCAGCCTCCTGTACATCTACGTTTTCTCCGTCTACTACCTGGATAATCGGCAGATCGAATTTTTTGGCAAATTCCCAGTCACGTTCATCGTGCGCCGGAACCGCCATAATTGCCCCGGTTCCATAGCTCATCAGCACGTAATCGGAAATCCAAATCGGGATCTCCTTACCATTGACCGGATCGATAGCAGAAAGCCCGTCAATCTGTACTCCGGTCTTTTCTTTCGCCAGCTCTGTCCGTTCAAAATCCGACTTTCTAGCTGCCATTTCCCGGTAAGCAACGATCTCCTCCCAGTTTCCAATCTCGTCTTTGTATTTTTCAATATACGGATGCTCCGGAGAAACTACCATATAGGTAGCGCCAAACAACGTATCTGGTCTAGTCGTATAAACAACCAGCTTATCTTCTTTCTCCTTTAGGGAAAATTCCACTTCAGCGCCTTCGCTCCTGCCAATCCAGTTGATTTGGGAAGTTTTTACTTTCTCAATATAATCTACGTCCTTTAATCCCTCTAACAGCTTCTCGGCATAATCCGTAATCTTTAACATCCATTGGCTCTTGACCTTTCTTACTACCGGGCTACCACAACGTTCACAGACACCGTTTACTACCTCTTCATTGGCAAGCCCAACCTTACAGGACGTACACCAGTTAATCGGCATTTCCGATTTGTATGCCAACCCGGCTTTAAACAGCTTGAGAAAAATCCACTGCGTCCATTTATAATAAGACGGATCGGTGGTATTGACTTCCCTGTCCCAATCAAAAGAATACCCCAGAGAATGAAGCTGATCCTTAAAATGTCTGACATTATTTTCGGTCACGGTTTTCGGATGAATCTTATTTTTGATCGCATAATTTTCCGTCGGCAGACCAAAGGCGTCCCAACCCATCGGATACAATACGTTATAACCCTGCATCCGGCGCTTTCTCGCTACGATATCCAGAGCCGTATACGGTCTTGGATGCCCGACATGAAGCCCCTGCCCGGACGGATATGGGAACTCCACTAACGCATAGTATTTTGGTTTGCTGTAATCATCCGTTGCGGCAAATGCCTTTTCCACATCCCAAATTCCCTGCCATTTTTTCTCGATCTGTTTCGGATCGTACGGTTTGCTCACTTTACTCATTTTTTTCTCCTTATTTTAAGTTCCGTAAAATTCCAGAAAAGGCATATTCCTTAGCTAAATTTGCGTCCGCTAGAAACCTGCGTCCACAAATCTAGCTATGCCTTTTTTGAAATTTTACTGTTTTTAAGTTCCGTAAAATTCCAGAAAAGGCATATTCCTTAGCTAAAATTTTACTGTTTTTTAGTTCCTGCTGCTTTGGTTTTCCGCAGCTTAGAAAAGCCCCCCGTCTCTATTGCTAGAGACGAAGGGCTGTCGCCGTCCGCGGTACCACTCTGCTTTACTGCGCTGTCTATCCGACCTGCCCGGGCAGGTATCGGTATCATCGCGCAATACACTTATTGAAAACCAACATTTTCTCTTTCTGTAACGGGAAATCCCGTCCTCATCTACTAAAGGCAGAATTCCCTGCCCCGTTGGAATCGGATGCTCCGAAGCCAGTTCAGACACTCGCCCTGCTGCCTCGCACCACCCGGCAGCTCTCTGTCAGAAGCCTCCTGTCCTACTACTCTCCCTCTACGCATTTTTCTTATCTTATAGAGAGCATTGTAACGCACCTTCTCTTATTCGTCAAGAAGTTTTTTACATCATAGAAAAGTTCGTTTACTCCTGTAAGTAACGTTGATACCCTATGGATTCTAACTTGTCCTTTTTCTTTAAAACGCCGTTTTTTAACTCCTCGGAATATTCCTTTAGTTTCTGGCGGATCGCCGGATCTGCTACAGAAAGGATCTTAGCTGCCAAAATCCCGGCATTCGCTGCTCCGTTAATGGCTACCGTAGCTACCGGAATACCGGACGGCATCTGCACGATAGAATACAGGGAATCTACTCCCCCTAAGGATTTTGTATGAATCGGCACACCAATCACCGGAATCGGTGTGATCGCCGCTGCCATCCCCGGAAGATGAGCGGCTCCGCCTGCCCCTGCAATTAAGACATCATACGTTTCCTCTGCTTTCGTTGCATACTCAAAAAATACATCCGGCATCCGATGTGCGGAAATCACCGTCACATCATAAGCAATCCCAAACTTGTCCAACATCTCGGCAGCCTTTGCCATAATCTCCAGATCCGAATCACTGCCCATTACAATACCAACTCTTGCCATAATTCTCCTCCTATTCCCGCCTAATTTGTCTAGGCTCTTGTTTGCAGGATGCGTTCCAAGGCACTTCGGTAACTGCTTCGTTTTTCCTCCCAGTAAGCACGCTGTTCTTCTGTCAATGCTTCCTCGGAAGTCTCAAAATCCGAACAGCCATGTTCCATTCCGGTACGGAACAGATACTCTACTTCCCAAATACGGATCAGCTCCTTATAAAGCGCCTCTGCTTGAGAGCAAATCCGACTGGATTCAAAATAGCCTCCTGTTATGTCTAACAACACAATATACCCGCAGCCCTCTGCGCGAGCAATACAGATATTTTGCTTTTCCTCTAAAAAATCGGCAAAAAGCTCTATTACCTGTCTGCACCTCTCATCCTCTTCCTCCGTAAATTTGATGTTTTGGTTCATTTAAAACCGCACCGCCTTTCTTTCGATCTTGTGTTTCCGGCTTTGTAGGATCCTTTTTTACAAGCCCCACTACTACCATATCACATATCCCTGCGTTTGTCATTGGACTGCTAGTCCAATCGCAGTCAGGCGGCAACACCATATCCCGTTCCGGCTCACTTTCGTCAAAGTTCCGGCTTTTTATCCGCTTTTCCCTTAGACAAAAGAGCAAATAGTAACAGCAACGCCGCTGTCCCTTCCATGCCCGGTTTCCAATCAAAAGCTCATCCATATCCTTTTTCAGCAAACCAGACAACAGATACAAATGATCTAGCGATGGCAAAGCCATTCCTCGAAACCAGCGGTAAATCGACTGTGGATAGACTAAGCCCAGATATTCCTGAATATCCCGGATCGTAATTGACCGATAACGGCAAAGTTTTTGCAGCCACAGTCCGGTTAATTCCGGATCGATTCCTAAATAATTCATCGTTGCCCACTCCTTCAAACGGTATCTCCTTCCATTATATACAAAAAAGAAGCTTCTGCAAGCATTTTCTTTTCTGCCTGCAAAAGCTTCCTTAAACTTTCCTAGGATGAAAAATCACCGCTAATCGCTGATTACCATATCGCCGGAAACCGTTTTCAGATAAATACGGCTTGCCTTTTCACCCTTTTCCAGCCTTCCGTTTCGGGTCAAATACTGATGCTCACCGCCATACCGTACTTCCAGCTCACCGGAAACGGTCTGATAGTTCACATCAAATCCTCTGTTTTCATTGCTTAAATTTAGCCTGACATCTCCGCTGACAGAAGAAATGCTGGCTTCCAGATCCCTGCTGGTCGTCAATGTCGCATCTCCGCTGACGGATTCTACCCGGCACCGAACAAATTCACCTTGTATTTCCGAATCTCCGCTCGTACTGGTACAAGCCATTTGATCGGCTTTGATGTTCCGCCCGACAGAATCTCCGCTGATCGAAGAAATACTTAGCTCCTGACAATCTACATGACGTACGGAAACGTCTCCGCTCATGCTCTTTAACAGCACAGCCTCTCCTCGGATATCATCCGCCTGCACTTCTCCGCTCTTGCTCTGAAGCTCTAAGCACCTTACTTCCATCTGGTCTGCCTGAATATCACCGCTCATCGTGGAACTTCTCATGGCGTCTGCCTGAATACGGTAAAACTTCATATTGCCGCTTGCCGTATTGATACGGAACTCCTTCGCCTGTACGCCCTTCATGCTGATCGAACCGCTTAACGTATTTAGCTCTATCATC
>CAJUFW010000141.1:0-4451 GCA_910585655.1 uncultured Lachnospiraceae bacterium | reverse complement strand
TGAGCTTCTGCCGGAAGCTTTACCGCCAATGACATTTCCGGGCTAAACGATCCCCAGAAAATTCCTGCTGCCGTCCGGCTCTTGCGGATTCCTGCGTAAATAGTATCTCCTTCTTCCCGGAAATAAAAACGGTACTGCATCTGCTGTTTTACCGAACCAAAGTTTTCATAATGAATCTGAATGCTGTTATCTTCAGACGGCTCTACTACAACCTCCGCGCTCAAGCCCTCTAACACCAGATTTTTCTTTTCTGCAGAGCGTCGCTCCTCTGCTT
This sequence comes from uncultured Lachnospiraceae bacterium, assembly GCA_910585655.1. GTDB lineage: Bacteria > Bacillota > Clostridia > Lachnospirales > Lachnospiraceae > MGBC131033. Next base: position 4,177 of record CAJUFW010000141.1, on the reverse strand, counting down.
CCTGCTGAGTTTGCTCTTCTGAGCCTCCCTTTTCCGATTTTCCTTCAAACGCCGGACCCTTAAAATATTCCTGTACCTTTTCCTGGATTATAGCTCCGCTTTGATAAAACACTTCTTCGCCCTGATGAATCAGATTCTGTACGCCTGTCTGCTGCAAAATCCCCTGCACGTTATTCTGAATTCCAGAAAGTGCCTCTGAAACCGTGTTCTGGATATCGGAAAAAGTCTCTGTCCAGTTGGTACTTTTACGTTCGTTCTGACTGCGATGGCTTGCCTCTTCCTGATCCGGCGCCTCTCTCCAGGTGCCTTCTTCCGCCTCTCCCATCTCCTGCCCGGCGTCGGACGGCTGCCCCTCTGCTTCCGATGTTTCGGCAGTTTCTGGCGCCTCCGGTGCTTCTGGTGCCTTTGGCGCTTCTGGCGTCTCCGGTGCTTCCGGTGCCTTTGGCGCTTCTGGTGTCTCCGGTGCTTCAACCTGACCGGTTCTTCTTGCATTTAAGTCGATGCCTTCCATCTGTGCCAGTTCTGTAATAAATTCGTCGATATCTCCTAATTCCTCACAAAGCTGCTCTTCGCTCTTTCCATTTTTCACACCCAGTTCAAAATGATTCTGGTAATCTTCCATAACCTCCTGCAGCATTTCCGGCATAACCTTTGCCAATGTCTCCTGCAGTTTTCCCAGGTATTCCTGTTTTGTCATAATATCCTCCATTCCGATATAGAATTGCCGTCCATATCCTGTTTTCCTAATCTATGCTGCAACCTGGCAGCTATTTTCTCTCCCTATCTTCCACCCTGGTTTCTTTTAACGGACTATCTTGTCCATTTGATAATACGTCCGACTGCCAAAACAAATTCCTCCCATTCCTGCTTTAAACGGATAAAATAGTCTCTGCCTTTACCGGTCAGATGATAATACTTTCTGGCTGGACCTTCTACGGATTCTACCAGATAAGTTTCGACATACTCCTCGTCCTTTAACCGTTTTAAAATCAGATACAGGGTTCCGGTAGCTATCGACATTTCCTTGGAAATTGATTCTGTCAGTTCATAACCATACCGATCGGCTCCATTGAGTTCTGACAATACGCAAAGTTCCAAGGCTCCTTTCTTAAATTGTGCGTTCATCTCTGCGCCTCCCTTTCTTTGATGATTAGATTATAACACATACTATTCAATAATGCAATATACTATTTTATATTTATTATTATTTTTTATTTTTCTTAACTTATGAATCTTCCCTTCAATTTGGTCTTGACTTTTTCCATGTGATGGCATATTATCTCTTCGATATTCCTGTCTTTTCGACAGGGACGCAAACGTGATGCTAAACTATATTTGAATTTGGGGTGATACTATGGTACGTGATATGACGCAGGGAAAACCGCTTAGGCTGATCCTTTCCTTTTGTATTCCGCTTCTCTTCGGAAACCTGTTCCAACAGATGTACAACATGGTAGATTCGGTAATTGTCGGCAAGTACGTAGGGGTAGGGGCGCTGGCTGCCGTCGGATCTACCGGAGCGCTTAATTTTCTGATCTTAGGCTTTGCTATGGGGCTGTGCAGCGGCTTTACGATTCCTATTTCACAGGCGTTTGGTGCCGGAGACATGCCAAACCTAAAACGTTACGTCACCAACGCTGCCTGGCTTAGCCTGCTTGTCGGCGGGCTTCTTACCTTAGCGACGACGCTTGGCACCAGACAGTTTTTAATTTGGATGCGGACGCCGGAAGATATTTTTCAGGATGCCTACAACTATATCTGGACCTTATTTGCCGGCATTTTAGTCATTTTCCTCTATAACCTGCTTTCCGGCATTATGCGAGCTTTGGGAGATAGCCGAACTCCTCTTTATTTCCTGATACTCGCATCCATATTAAATGTTTTTCTGGATCTGTTTTTTATCATCGTTTTAAAAAGCGGCGCCGTTGGAGCAGCTATCGCTACAGTGATCGCCCAGTTTGTTTCCGGTCTTCTCTGTCTTTTTTATATGAAGAAAAAATTTCCGATTTTAAAAATGAAAGCGGACGACTGGAAGCTATCCTCTTTCCATATTTCCAGACTCCTGGGAATGGGGATTCCGATGGGACTGCAGTTTTCCATAACCGCTATCGGCTCTACCTTATTACAAAGCGCAGTCAATTCCCTCGGTTCCTCTATCGTCGCCGCCACGACTGCCGGAGCCAAGGTTTCCGCCCTCTTTACACAGCCGTTAGAAACGTTGGGACTGACCATGGCTACCTACTGCGGTCAAAATCTGGGCGCTGCCAAAATCGAACGGATAAAAAAAGGAGTACGCCAAAGCCTTCTTTTAGGCGCCGGCTATTCCGTTCTCGCCGGCGTTGGCATCATCCTTTTCGGTCGTTACGTCGCCCTATTGTTTCTGGATTCTTCCGAACTGGAAATCCTCCGCGACGTACAGCGTTTCCTTGTAGCCAACGGCGCCGGTTATGTATTGCTTTCCACCCTTTTAATCCTCCGCAACTCCATTCAAGGGCTAAGCCATGGGTTTTTGGCGATGTTTGCAGGAATCTTTGAAATGATAGCGCGCTCCTTTGTCGCGTTCGCCCTCGTAGCCTCCTTTGGTTACACCGCCGTCTGCTTCGCCAACATGAGCGCCTGGGCCGCCGCCAACCTCCTGCTGATACCTGCCTTTTTCTATGTAGAACGAATCTTAAAACAACACTATATACAAGACTAACCCATCGAAGATGGGTTTCAAACCAGCGTTTTGCAGAAAGGGCGCAGGGCAATTTCTGGACGTGTCTCTTTACGGCCTGAAATTTGTCCTCTTCTATGCGCCATGGCTGCAAAATGCAAAACTACCCATCGAAGATGGGTTTCAAACCAGCAGTTTGCAGAAAGGGCGCAGGACAATTTCTGGACGTGTCTCTTTACGGCCTGAAATTTGTCCTCTTCTATGCGCCCTTTCTACAAACTGCAAGACTAACCCATCGAAGATGGGTTTCAAATAGGAGACTTATTATGGTACGTGATATGACAACGGAAAAACCGATCCGGCTTTTTCTTTCTTTTGGTATTCCGCTTCTTTTGGGCAGTTTGCTCCAGCAGCTTTACAATGTTGTAGACTCGATGATTGTCGGGCGGGCATTAGGTGTAAATGCTCTCGCTGCGGTCGGGTCGGTGTATTGTATTTTTTAGTTTTGGATTTTATTCATGGAATATGCAACGGCTTTTCCATTCCGGTTTCCCAGTCCTTTGGAGCAGGAGATACGACTGCGATTCGCCGTTATATCGCCGGCTCCATCTGGCTTTCGTTTTTTATCGGGCTTTTCCTTACTGTGGTCTTGCTTTTCTTTACCAGACCGTTTCTGATTTGGATCAAAACCCCAAAACCAGTCTTGGCAGATGCCTACCGCTATATCCGCATTTTATTTGCCGGAACCTTAATTTTGTTTTTTTATAATCTTCCAGCCAGCATCCTCCGGGCGTTAGGTGACAGCAAAACGCCTCTTACCTTTTTGATCCTCTCTTCCTTTTTTAATATCCTGCTGGATTTGCTTTTTATTGTTATATTACAAAAAGGAACTGCCTGGGCGGCGGCTGACCTGTTTCTCTTTTCTGCCTTCTTTTATGTGAGAAAAAAGATTCTCACATAAGGGCATCGAAACGGTATCCTTTTTGGGGTTATAGTTCTCCTCCTATCTGCCGCCCGCTTAACACATTTTCAAAGCACGCGCTTGTATCCGGCGTCACTACCCGGATTCCGTCGATATGCAGAAAGCGGATACGGCTATAAGAATAACTGTCCAGCCTCCGATTTAAAGAATCGTCCGTATGAGCGGCTACCAAATAAGTTCCGTTTGCATAGCCCGTTACCAATAGGGTATGGTAAAAGTCCCCTTCCTCCCGACCAAGCTGAATCACGTCTCCAATCGACAGCTCTCCGGCACCGACTTCCCTGCCAAACGGACCTGGACCCTGGTTCTGCGTCAGAAACCAGAAAAAGAATTCCACTCCGCTCCAGGCAGGCGCCCGGTCGTTTAAGGAAATATAGTACCAGCCCAGTACCGGGGAAAAGTTCATTGTACAGCATCCTGCATAGACACATTGGGAAATAAAATTGGTGCAGTCCCCTCCGATTCCGGCAAAATTCGGAAAAAGAGGATTTCTTCCATATGCCCATCTCTTGGCATATGCCACTGCCCGTTCCCGATGA
>CAJUFW010000140.1:5215-9223 GCA_910585655.1 uncultured Lachnospiraceae bacterium | reverse complement strand
GTTTTAGAAACAAACTCTCCCGATTTTTTTCATTCATACTACTAATGCTCCCATTCAAGAATGCCTTTAACGTTCTTATGATGATTTGAAAGCCCATCCTCTATCTGATATACCATTTTTAAATCAGAAATCTCCCTTAACAACATAGAATCCTCCAAATACAAAGATCTATTTAGGAAAATCCAGAACCTGCAAATATAAAATTTTTTTCTCCTACATGATACCTCTAATTGGATAAATATTGCTCACAAACATCCCCATAAAGTTTCTCATAATGCTCGTTCATCTCATATAAACTTAATGTCTCTGCTGTCCTATCCTCTCCAGATAAGATATTTGTAACAAATTTCCCATACTGACTTCCAACAATATGATATACCATCTCATCAAACCCTGACGCCTTTTTTAAAAACAAAAGATACTCTTCTTCCTCTAATAACGGTTTATAATTTTCCACAGTCATTAAATAATTTTGCACGCCAAATACCCTGTAATGGTAATATGGCTCACATATCGTTAAAACAGTCGTTTCCCCTTCTATTACTCCATCTACTATATTTACAACCTCTACCTTTGTTAAAGTATGCCCATGTAACGGAATCCCATCTGTATCTAAGTTTACATATTCTTTTTTCTCTTTTGTAATTTTTACTGTTACAATTAAATCTGTTTTTCCCTCTAAATCCTCCAAGTTCTCTGGAACATCTAAATCTGCATGCGCTTTCATCACTATCGGATTGATCTCTCGGAACCAACCATATGCACAAAAACAAATGATACACAATATGATACCTATCCCTATTCTTTTCATGATTTTTTTCATTACCATCTACCTCCATCTTCTATTTATATTTTTCTTTCAAATTATCACCATCGTGTTTTTGTATGGTATAATATCCATTATCCCCTTGTTTCATAATAGCCATGATATCTTTATGGCTACTTTCTGGTTCAGGATGATCTAAGCCTAAAGCATGTCCAATTTCATGTGCTATAACCTTCTTTTGAAGATATATTGATTCATCCATTAAATCTCCAGTATTAATATCAATAACTGAATATGACCATGTTCCAGACCACGATGGCACCGCAACTCCTAATATACTGATATAATTTTGTGTAGAACCCCATACTGCTAACTCTGGTGATCCATTTATACGAATATTTGCTTTACGATCACTTGGAGATATTATAGTTTGAGTATCTATTTTTACATTTAAACTATAAGAGTTCCACCAAAATCCAACATTTGTTGCAGAATAATAATCTGTTATTGATTCAAACCACTGAGTTGTTAATGATGTTGGATCACTCCATGTCCCAGAGCAAAAATCATCAGAATCTGCCATAACTTTTAATGGCAATGCAAAAAATAAAGTCATCACTAAAATAATTGTCATCTTTTCATATACTCTTTTTTGATAACTCATCAATATTTCCTCCTTATTTTTGTATTTTTTTCTCTGAAAAAGTAGTCCTCTTTTATCCTCCTTCCCGCCCAAAAGCATAATAGCAGTACTCCCACCCCCTCATCCTCATTTCTGTCCCCTTTTTCTGCCCTGTCAGGTACTGGAAACCACTGCTTTACTAAAACGTTACCATTTTCTACCTATTTCGTCAATCGTCTAATTCCGGTACTTGAAACACCCAAATTAGACGATTTACACAACCCCTTTTTTCTGGTAAACTAGTATTATATGTTCTACAAAATACTACTTTAAGGGGGATTTCATCATGAAAAACCAAAAGCTACTTTCCCGTTTGGCAGTTTCCTGCCTTTGCTTCCTATTCCTGTTTCCTGGCTTCCTGCCGCCGCAGCCGCCTCCGGTACCGGATGTTCCACCTGTAACCGAAGAGCCGCCAATTCAGCCGCAAGACGACGAAGAACCGGTTGACGAAATCAACTAATCTGCTTTATATTCCCTTCTTATATCTATTCCATATGTTTCCTGGCAATGTTTTTTTATTATCTCCATACGTTTTTTCTGTTTAAGTACATATGCCAGAGAAAAAGCCTGTCGATGCAGTTTTAGGCAGGCTTCTTTCTTATTCTCATTCCAGTCGCCTTTTTCCTTACACTGCTCTTCCAAATTCCAAGCCTTCTTATACAAAAAACGCCCTAAATAGATTCCGTTCCCAGCCTGATAGGAAACCTGAAGCCCCGTTTCTATCAGTTCCAACGCTTCCTGATACTGCCCCATCTGCCCTATATACCGAGACAAATTATAAAGTATCAGCAAATACGCATCCTGATTCCAGGCAATTCCATTCTGACGGCTCTCGCAGGAATGCTTCCCTGCCTCCAGCAGCGCAGTAGCCCCTGCTAAATCCCCCATTGCTTCCTTTGTATTTGCTATGTTATTCAGCAGGACAAGCTCTCCCTGATCCAATGGCCACTCCGCCAGCTTTGCCTCCGGTGGCACCGTCAAGGCTAACGCCTGCTCCAGCCTTCTTAGCTTCTCTTCCCCAGAAATCCTGCCCCTTCCTGCGTCGATTACCGTCCTTAACCGAAGCAGAGTTTGTTGGTTTAACGCTTCCTTCCTGTCTAATTCCATCTCAAGCTGCAGTAGTTCAAAATCTGCCTCTTCCCACTTTCTGTCCACGATTAATGCTGCTACCTGTCTCCTGTATTCATGCAAGCGGAAATCATCCGAGCAGATAAACGGAAAATAACGCCGTTCCTTCCATCCCAAAGCCTCCCCTACCCGTTGCAGGGTAAACAGGCTTGGCTCTTTTTTCCCCGTCTCAAATTTCGACAACATTTTATGGTCAATATCCTTTGAGACCTCCGCCTGTGTTTTTCCAAGGCTATGCCGTACATGACGGATCGCCTCCCCTTGCTTCTGCCCGCGAATGGAAACTTCTGCCAGCTTTGCATAATAAAAAGCAGCTCCATACTCCTGTTTTCCGTAATTTCTTCGAGCGCTCTCGACTGTATCTAACGCCTGCCTTTGCCAGCCAAGCTCCTGATCCTCTTCTGTCCGCTCCTCCATCCTGTCCTTTTTTCGGTTTTGTTCCATACAGAATATCCCATACCGCAGCATTGCCTCTATTCCATACAGCTTTCCCTCCTCTCCTAAAAAATCCAGTCCCTTTCTGACCAGCCAGCTCTCCGAACTATCCCTATTTTTTTCCAGGCGAAAAAGAAACAAGGCTATGACATAAGGATAACAGATTCTCAGCAATTCTTTATCTGTCTGCTGCTTTGGCATCTGCCATAAAATCTGCTGATACAAAAAATATCCCCTTTTCTTTCTCCTTTTCTTCTGATAAAGCCGATCCGCCAACAATACCACCAACGCCCATTCCGTTTTTCCAAACCAAAACTCACGAAGCCTTTTCTTCCCAAAATCCGGAAGCGTTATACGAAGAGCTTTTACAATTCCCTCTATCCCCCGGTATTCTGCTGCACCCTGTTGTTCTCCCTGATCTTGCTCTTCCTCCTGCCAGAGATAAAATCCCGGAAAGCATGCTTGACTTGCCAGAAAAATATAAGCCTGAAACTGTTTTTTGCAGTTTTTCCTGTAAGACTTTTCTTTCTTCTCAAAAACCTCGCCTTCTACATTCTTTAGCAGCCGCTTCAACTCTTCTCTCTTTTCCTGCTGCAAAAAAAGAACAAGAAAAAGACTTTGCTCATATTCCTCTTCTTCTTCCTTTGTCAGCAAATAACCAAATTTGTTCGGAGATACCCCCATTCGTTCCATCAGAGTATCCGCCAGCCATTTCCCCGGATCCAGCATTCCTTGTTCTATTTTCTGAAATGTCCTTTTATCACACAATCCCCCATATATTTTTTCCCGATCCAGACTCCTTTCCTGACAAATTCCATCGATCAACTTTCCGATATGATATTTCATAGCGTTATCCCTCCGTTTTTTCTGGTCATATTTCAGGCTTGTCTTTATTTTACAAAAGAAACAGAATCTCTGCAACCGAAAATTTCCAATCCCTCGATGTTTTTATTGCCTATTTCCTCAAGATCGGAAGAGCGTCGTGTAGGGAAAGAGT
>CAJUFW010000140.1:0-5205 GCA_910585655.1 uncultured Lachnospiraceae bacterium | reverse complement strand
ATAGAAAAGGAGGCGAAACGAATGAACAGGACAGTTAGTATTGGCTGCCAGGATTTCGGGCAGCTCATTACAAACGATTACTTCTACATTGACAAGACACATTTTATTAAAGAATGGTGGGAAAATGGGGACAGTGTCACTTTGATCACCCGACCAAGGAGGTTTGGCAAGACTTTAACAATGAATATGCTAGAAAGGTTTTTCTCTATCCGCTACGCCGGGCAGGGCAATCTTTTTGCTGGTTTCTCTATCTGGAAGGAAGAAAAATACCGGCTGCTTCAAGGAACCTATCCCGTCATCAGTCTCTCCTTTTCCGATATCAAGGAAACATCCTTTGCAGACACCAAGAGGCAGTTCTGTTCCTTACTGTCACGTCTCTACCGGAGCTATGCGTTCCTCTTAGAAAGTGATTGTCTGATGGATCTGGAAAAAGAGGAGTACCTGGAATTTTCCAGGGAAATGCCAGCTCATGCCGCTGCCAGGTCATTAAACCTCCTGTCCGAATATCTATATCGTTATTATGGGAAAAAAGTCATCATCCTTTTGGACGAATATGATACTCCGATGCAGGAAGCTTATGTCGGCAGCCAATCAGATGGAAAAGGATACTGGGAAGATCTTGTGGCATTTACCAGAAACTTATTTCATGCAACCTTTAAAAGTAATCCTTATTTAGACCGTGCCATCTTGACCGGGATTACTAGGATCAGTAAAGAGTCTATCTTTTCAGATCTGAATAACCTTGTAGTAGTCTCAACTACCTCTGAGGAATATCAGGATAGCTTCGGCTTTACGGAAGAAGAGGTATTTGCTGCCTTGGATGAGTATGGTCTTTCGGAGCAAAAGAGTGAGGTCAAATATTGGTATGATGGATTTACCTTTGGAAGCAAGTCTGATATTTACAATCCATGGTCAATCCTCCACTATTTAAAGATAGGACACGTCGGACTCTATTGGGCAAATACCAGTTCCAACAGCCTGGCCGGAAAGCTGATCCGCGAAGGGGACAGCTATGTAAAAAAGGACTTTGAACGGCTTTTACGTGGAGAAACACTTTGGATAGAATTAGATGAACAGATTGTATACAACCAGCTTTTGGCCAGTGGCTATCTAAAAGTAGTGGAACTAAAGTGGGACGCTGACCGGGGACGCTGGTACCACTGTCTTGCTCTGACGAACAAGGAAGTTCATATCATGTTCGAGCAGATGGTCGAAGACTGGTTTTTCGGCAGCACGCATGCTTACAATGACTTCCTTACTGCGCTTTTATCGGATGATATAAAAGCGATGAATATATTTATGAATGAGGTCGCTCTCCAGACCTTCAGCTTCTTTGACACCGGGAAAAGCCTATCCCGAAAAACAGAGCCGGAACGCTTTTATCACGGCTTTGTTCTGGGGCTGATGGTAGAGCTGTCCGGGCGTTATCTGCTGACCTCCAACCGAGAAAGCGGCTTCGGTCGCTATGATGTGATGCTAGAACCACTCCATGCAAACGATCTTGCCTTCCTTTTGGAATTCAAGGTACATGATCCTACGGAAGAGGCTAACCTGCAGGATACCGTAAGCCGTGCCATAGCGCAGATCAACGAAAAAAACTATGCCGCCACTTTGACTGCAAAGGGAATTTCCAAACACCGTATCCGCCAGTATGGCTTTGCCTTTGAAGGAAAATCCGTATTGATCGGGAACTGAAGGATTATCAAAGCAGCTCCCCTAGAGCTATTTTCCATACACAAAGCCGTGTACTGCCTGATGGCAGCACACGGCTCGTATGATGAACAGCCGAAAAGTTCTTTGCCTTTTCTGACGTTCTCAACCCTCTCTTCTCTTATTCAAACTCTACGACCTGATGGGTCTTAGCAGATTCAAAAATAGCCTCCATCAGCTTCATCACGCGCATAACTTCATCGTTCTTGACAATCTGTTCTTCCTTCCCGGCAATCGTCGCCATGATGTTGCGGTAGTAATCGCGCAGATCGCTTTCTACAAGTGGTACAAATTCTTCCTTGATCGTATCCTTGGTTCTCGGCGCCATTGTCTTGGTCAGTCCGGCAGAGGTACGAATCGGAACAGCGTCATTCTTGCTCCAGTCGGTAACGCGCACTACTTTACATTCCGTGGAACGGAAGCCCTCGATCACAGCCGTTCCCTCCCGACCTAACATGTACCAGCGAGGCAGGTTGATAAAGTTGCTTGTACCAACCTCTACCATATAAGTCAGACCGCTTTCAAAGGTCAGCTCTACAGTAAAGCCATCTTCTACGATTTCATTGGTGACATTGGTAAAGGAAGCGAATACCCGCTTTACTTTTTCCGGAATCCACAAAAGCGCCTGGTCTAAGATGTGTACGCCCCAGTCTAATACCATACCGCCGCCATGCTCCGGCTCCTGCCGCCAGTCACCTGGGATTCCTCTGGAACCATGAACACGGGACTCGATACGGAACACCGGTCCTAACATTTTTTCTTCATATACCTTTTTAATCGTCAGAAAATCCTGATCCCAACGACGGTTCTGGTGAACGGCAAATACCTTGCCTGTTTCCTTGGAAACGTCAATCATTTCCTGGAACTCTGCCGAACTCATCGCTACCGGCTTTTCACAGACCACGTTTTTCCCGGCGCGCAGCGCCTTGATAACGATATCCTTGTGAGCATCGTTCGGGGTCGAGCAAAGTACGATATCGATCCGCTCGTCTGCGAGCAAATCTTCCAGGCTGTCATAGGCAATCAAGCCGTTGTCTCTGGCAAACTGCTGTCTGTCCTCTTTAATATCAAAGGAGCCGACTGTCTCCAGACCGTCAATCGTTTTAACCAGTTCACGGTGGAAATTACCCATTCCGCCCAGACCAACAATCGCATGTCCTACATTTCCGTTTATCATGGTGGTAATCCTCTCTTTCTTTTATAACTAAGTCTGCATTTACACATTGCTTACACGTTACTCTTTACATGCTACATTCTGCGCTCTAACACCTGTCAGGCTGCATTATGCCCAGAACATGACGCCTCTGTCTTCAAACATCATAACATCATTCAGGCACTTGATACTCTTGGTGATACCCTCTTCAAAGCTCATCAAGCTGTCCTCATGCTCAATGCTGATGACATAATCATAGCCTGCCAGACGGAGTGCGGTCATCATATCCTTCCAGTAAAGCTGATCATGACCATAGCCTACTGCACGGAAGATCCAGGAGCGCTCCAGCTCTTTGCCATAGTTTCCGGTATCCAGAACACCATTGACAGCCGTATTGATATCGTCAATCTTGGTATCCTTAGCATGGAAATGGAAAATCGCCTGATGACGACCCAGCTCGCGGATCGATGCTACCGGATCAATGCCCTGCCAGATTAAGTGGCTCGGATCATAGTTTGCTCCTAATTCCGGTCCTACTGCCTCACGCAGCTTTAACAGAGTAGCCGGATTGTAGACACAGAAACCCGGGTGCATCTCAAAACCGAATTTGTGTACGTTATGCTCTTTCATAAACGCCACTTTTTCCTTCCAGTACGGAATCAGGCACTCGTTCCACTGATATTCCAATACCTGTAAATAATCCTCCGGCCATGCGCATGTTACCCAGTTCGGCAGCTTAGCGTCCGGATCGGAACCAGGACAGCCGGAGAAGCCGTTTACTACGTCCACGCCCAATTTTTCTGCCAGCAAAATAGCGTTGGTAATATCCTCATCGGACTTTCTGGCAAATTCCTTGTCCGGATGGAGCGGATTGCCATGAGCGGAAAGCGCGCTGATCATAATGTTATGTCTGGCAAAGGTATCCTTAAACTCCTGCAGCTTTGCGTCGTCTGCCAGCAATTCCTCCGGGTTGCAGTGATGCTTGCCCGGATACTGACCGCAGCCTAGCTCAATCGCCTGTACTCCTTTATTCTCCAGCCAGGTCAAAGCCTCCTCCAACGTCTTATCCTGCAGCGCAGGACTGAATACACCTAATTTCATAGATAAATCTCCTTTCCCTTTCTTCATCATTCGGAACAAAAGCGTCCCTTATTTACAACAGCCCGACAGGATGTCGAACCATTATCCTCTCGTTTTCCTGCCGCGCGTGGATTCCCGGCAGATGATTTCATGAGGCAGCAGCAGACGCCGCTCGCCTTCCTTTCCCTCAATTCGCGCCAGCAACAGATCCATCGCCTGGCGACCAATCTCATACTGCGGCTGGGAGACCGTAGTAACGGACGGGCAGAACACCTCGCTCATCGCCGTGTTGTCAAAGCCCATTACGGAAATATCGCGCGGTACTGCATAGCCATTTGTATACAGCTCCCGGATCAGCCCTAACGCCGCCGCGTCCGAACAGGCAAACACTGCTTCCGGCAGGCTCTTCTGGTCTATCATCTGCCGCGCCGCCCGTTTTCCGGAATTGTACGTCAGACCCTCTCGGAAAATATCGGTCTCCGGAAGCGGCAGCCCGTTTTCCTCCATAACCTCCCGAAAGCCCTTCTCCCGCAGATACGAGGAACCATACGTATCCTTTGTCTGCTTGCCGCCGCAAATCAGCCCGATCCGCCTATGCCCGCAGGCAATCAGGTATTCCGCCGCGTCGCGCGCTGCCTGCTTATCGTCGATTCCTACATACGGCACTCTTCCGTCCGGCATTGGCTCACAGGCGCAGACGATAGGATATTCCTGCTTTAGAAAATCCGTCTCCTCCGGCTTGCAAAAATGGGTAGACATAAAAATCGTTCCGTCCACCTCACGGGTCTGTATCATTTCAAAATAGCGCAAAAGAGTCTCTAACCGATCTCTGGTCGTTCCAATCAGCACAGTATAGCCATGCTCTACTGCCCGATCCTCGATTCCCCTGACAATCCGAGAATGGAACTGGTTGGATATGGTACTGAGTACCACCAATATTTTTTTGGTTTCCAGACGACGCAGGTTCCTTCCCAACCCGTTCGGGCTGTATTGCAAGGCTTCAATCGCCTCCTCTACCTGGCGTCTGGTCTGTTCTCTGACCGTCTCCGTCCCATTTAACACTCTGGAAACCGTCGCCACCGATACTCCGGCTCTTTTCGCGACATCCTTAATGGTATACATAACCCATCCTTTCCATTTATGGTTCTCTGGTTTCTATATGATGTAAACGATTACAATATACCGCATTTTGAAAAAAAAATCATGTGCTGGTTACAAAAAAAGATTGCCAAACCGAAGGCAACCTTTTTGTCTAATTCTGA
>CAJUFW010000139.1 GCA_910585655.1 uncultured Lachnospiraceae bacterium | reverse complement strand
TCGGCTGCCCCAGGGCGTTGACTACCCTGCCTAACATAGCGTCTCCGACCGGAACCTCTACTACACGCCCGGTCGTCTTTACGGTATCTCCCTCGTTGATGTTTTTGCTGTCACCGAGAAGCACCGCACCTACATTATCTTCCTCAAGGTTTAACACCATTCCGTAAATTTCATTCGGGAACTCCAACAGCTCTCCCTGCATCGCCTTTTCCAGTCCATGGATACGGGCGATACCGTCTGCCACCTGGATAACCGTTCCCACATCTGATACTTCCAGTTTGGTGCTATAATTCTTAATCTGCTCCTTGATCACGGAGCTGATCTCTTCTGGTTTTAAATTCATAGGATTATGCACCTTCCTCTTGATTTATGCCAACACAGGCCTTTCCAGAAAAGCTTGGAATCTCCTGTTCTGGCCGTATTACGCGGACACGGACTGCGCCAGCTTTGCCAGCTTATTCCGTACACTTCCATCGACTACCCGATCTCCTATCCGTATGATAACACCGCCGATTAGGGATGGGTCTGTCTGGTATTCCATCTCAAAGGCTGTATAATCCGTGGTGGACAAAAGCTTTTCCTCAATCTGCTTTTTCTGTTCCTCTGTAACAGGGAATGCAGATGTCACCTGTGCAGTACCGATGTTCTTATACTCCCTGACCTGGCTGATAAAATATTCTGCCACGGCAGGCAGCTCTGTATAACGGCCTTTTTCTATCAGGATCAGCAAAAAGCCCAGCACGTCGTCTGATATCCTTCCTTTGAATACCTGCTCCATGACCGAGATTTTCTCTTCCTTGGAAATCTTAGGATGGGTCAGGAGCTGATCTAACTCCCCATGCTCCTTCAGCACACCAAGTACGCCGTTTAGCTCTTCGAGTGCCTCGTCCATGGTTCCCTTTTCCAAAACCAGTTCAAACAGGGCTTCCCCATAGGTTTTAGAAACTAACTTCGCCATGTATCATCACCCATTTCCTTCAATGTATCCTCTAACAGTTTGGCCTGCTTTGCCTCGTCCATAGAAGTCGCTACCACTTTGGCAGCCATGGCTTGGGCGACCGTTATCATCTCCTGCTTTACTTCGTCCTTCATCTTTTCTTTTTCCAGCTCGATTTCCTTCTCTGCGCGGCTCATGACGCGACCAGCCTCTTCCTTTGCCTGTGCCACGATTTCGTCCCCGCGCTTCTGGCCCTTTTTACGGGCTTCCGTCAGAATCTCGTCTACCTCTTTATCGGCAGCCGCCAGCTTTCCTTCGTACTCGCCTTTCATCTGGATTGCATCTGCTTTCTCTCTCGCCGCAGTCTCCATCTCTCCGACGATTTTTTCCCTACGCTTTTGCAGCAGCGCTCTCGCTGGATTAAATACCAAATAGGACAACAGGATAAATAAGAAGAATACTGCCAGCAGCACAATCCCTGTATCCTGGAGAAGCTGGGCGTCTAAGCCAAAGATTCTTCCTTCCATCAGTATCATGGTAATCCTCCATTCTGCCGTTTACCCGGCGGCTGCTTATTTTAATTTACCCAGCAGAGGATTTGCAAAGATCAGGATAATAGCGACTGCAAAACTGTAAAGACCAGTTGTCTCAGCAACGGCCTGACCAACTAACATGGTAGACATGATGGTTCCTCTTGCGCCAGGATTGCGCCCTACGGCAGATGCGCCGTAACCAGCAGCAATACCCTGCCCGATACCAGGTCCAAGTCCGGCAATCATGGCCAGTCCGGCACCGATTGCAGAACAAGCTAAAATCAAACCTTCATTCGTAATGTTACTCATAAATTTCCTCCATTCTGCCGTCTTATGCGACTTCTGTCGCACGTGGTCTTAGCCACACGGCATCTTGATAATTTAATAATGAATTGTGTCAGCCTACTCTTCCGTATCAAAGTTTTGGGCGATGAATACCATCGTCAGCATACAGAATACATAGGTCTGGATAGCTCCCGAAAATCCGTCGAAATACGCATGCAGGAGCGACAGAACCGGCGAGCCAAACAGCAGGAGGAGCTTCGGCAGCAAGCCGTAAATCAGCCCCAGCATAACCGTTCCTGACAAAATATTACCGAATAGACGAAGCGACATAGAAAGAGGCGTCGCAAATTCTCCGATAATATTAATCGGTGCCAGCGGCAGCGGATGGAACAGATCCGTGATGTGCTTCATCTTTTGATACTTGAAACCGTTGTAATGAATCAGCACAAAGGTAATCAGCGCCAGTCCCAGGGTGGTTCCATAATCTGCTGTCGGTGCGCGTAGTCCTAAAAGCCCGGAAATATTACATATGAGGATAAAGCCAAACAGCGTTCCAATGTAATTGGAAAATTTGTGTCCATGGGCTTCTCCCATATTCTCCCTAGTCAAATTATCCATCTGTTCTACCAACAGTTCCAGGATATTCAGGAATTTTCCAGGCGGCTTATAGGGGTCAGCATGGCGAATCGTGTAATTGGCAACCAGCGCAAACACTACAAATGCCAGGAGGATAATCACCAGACCGATATGGCTGGTCGTCAAATACAGCTCCTGCCCGAACAAATGATAGCTGAAATAACCGGTAATTCCCACATCCACCTCTTGCCCCGAAGACAACAGCATAGGCGCTACTTCATTCAGCACTTTTTCTCACCTTCTTTTCCCTTCTGGCTACCATCCTAAGATGGCCGCCTTCTTTGTAAGAGCTTTAGGATACCCGGCTGCAAAAATGCTCCTGCCTTCAGTCCCAGCAGCCCTAAAAACACTCCTAGGACATGGAGATAAGCCGGAACCAAGAGAGCCAGGATAATCGGAATTCCCATAAGCCCAATCCGCAACAGCGCCATGCGCCTTGTGTAACTGACAGCAGATTCCGGCGCCATATCAAGCGCCTTGTCTATTGTCTTATATAGATGAACGGCAATACTGCACGCTGTTACCATCCCCAGTAATACGCCACATGCGAAAGACGCCCTGGCATCTACAAACAGCAGCGTTCCCAGAGCGCCAAAAATAATTCCGAAAACAACCGTTCCCAGAATTAACGTATATAACGTATCCTTTGCCTGTTTTTCCTCATTTCCAGTCATTTTCTTTTCTGCCCCTTCACCAAGCTATCAAAATATTCCTGCTCCCTTTCCTCTCTACGCTTATCCTTTGCATAAAATATCTTTGTCATCTTATAGGCGTTTCGATAAGCCGCCAGTATCCCTAAAATCAAAAAAACTATCAGAAAAAAGCTGGTTCCCAGCTTTCTGTCTAAAAAGCTTCCAAACCAAGCAGACAAAAAAATCGTCACCAGCATATTAATCCCTAACTGTGTAATCAGGAACAGAGCCCTTGCTATATTACGATTTTCTTTCTTCATCGTTATATCCCCATTCCTGTATTGTTATTCCGCCGCAGAACTCTGCAGTATTTATAGTAGTTCACTGCAATTTCCCTTTCCTAGTATATCAAATCTTACTTCATATGTCCAGCCAAATTTCTTACGAAATTTTATACAAATTTCATAAATTGTCACTTTTATCTGGAAAAATGAAACGAAAAATGCTATACTAAGGAAAAAAGATCGGAGGAATTTACTATGTCTGATCATCCATACTTTAACAGCCCTTGCATCGCAAGAAGACGTTATATTCCAGATGAGATTACGCTTCTCACCAAGGATCATATTCACCAAGAGAGTCCAACCTGTATCCTTACTTCTTGGGATTCCATTAACCCACGCTTGGATTTAGCAGGCGGAATCTCTGCCTATTACCCGGAACGCGGCTTTAAAATCAGCAAGATCCACGATAGCCGGCACCAACTTGTTCACTGGTACTGTGATATTATTCGCTTCCATTACTACTCCTCCTCTTTCCCACAGTACCCGCTTTACTATGAGGATCTCTTATTGGATGTTGTTCTAAAAAACGACGGGCAGGTTCGGATTTTAGATGCGGACGAGCTGGCGGACGCCTTAGAACAAGGTCTGATTGACCAGGAAACCGCCTGTCTGGCGCTGCGCCGCCTACACGATTTGCTAAGCTGTATCTATTCCGGAGATTTTTCCACGTTGCAGCGTCCTGTCTTAGAGTTGGAGGAAAGAATCTATCCCCACAAAGTAAACCCTCTGCCTCCAGAGCATAATCAGTAATAGCTTCTGCTGCCTTCTCCTGTTGCTGCCTTCTCCTGTTGCTGCCGCTCCTCTATCCTCCTAAAAAGGTCAGAGCCGCTTTTTTCATCTGCTCTGACCTTTTCTCTTCTTTTATTTTATGATACCATACCATTATTTTATTCCGGTCTTCTGTTCTGTCTGTTCGATCTGTTCAATCCTCCGGCTGTGTCGTTCCTCTTCGGAAAACGGCGTATCCAAAAAAAGATCCACGATTTCTAACGCCAGACCAGGACCTACTACCCGTCCGCCCATTGCCAGGACATTGGCGTTGTTGTGTTCTCTCGTCGCCTTAGCGCTAAAACAGTCGTGACACAATGCTGCCCGGATACCAGAAACTTTGTTGGCGGCAATGGAAATCCCGATTCCCGTACCGCAGATCAAAATTCCCTTTTCACATATTCCGTCTGCTACCGCATGGGCTACTGCATGAGCATATTCCGGATAATCGCAGGAAGCCTCTTCATAACAGCCAAAATCCTGATAGGCAATTCCGCGCTCCTTTAAATGCGCCATTACCTCCTGCTTTAATGCAAAACCACCATGATCGCTACCGATTGCTACCATATAATATATCATCCTCTCCATTCTATTTGCTGACTGGCTCAAACTTTTTCGCTATCACGCTCTTTCTCCTACTCCCGTTCCTCATCCAGTTTATAAACGGTCTTTTTGATCAGCCGTGTCAGCTCATTATAGCATTCCTCATAATCTACCAACGTCCCGCCATACGGATCGCTGACGTCTCCGGACTCCCCATTATATTCTTTTAATGTATATACATGATCGGTTATGGAAAAAGTTTCCTGAATATGCTGCTTTAACTTCTCTGTCATCGTCAGCACCAACGTTCCCTCTTCTAAATCTTCTTTTGTCAACTGCCTGGATATATGATTTTCCAGTACCAGATTGTGATTTTCCAAAACCGTATCTGCCTTTGGATTAGACGGCTCCGGAAACAGTACGACGGTTCCTCTGGAAGAAGCCTGAAGCTGCTGCCCTTCTGTCAAATGCCGGTAGATAGCTTCTGCCATCGGACTTCTGCAAGTATTTCCCGTGCATACAAATAAGATTTTGTCGTATTTTGTCATTGCTTCCTACATCTCCTTATTACTGGATATAGCTTTATTTTACCATATCCAAACCCCTTTGTCACTTATAAATTCAAATTGCCGCCACAGGCTCCTCTGACAGATACCGGATCTTTAACAGTGTCAATCCCTCCGGTGGAAGCGTAGGTCCTGCCTTCTGCCTGTCCTTTGCCTCTAAAATAGCCGGAATTTGCTCCGGAGAAAGAATTCCCTGCCCGACCTGAAGCAACGTACCTGCCAAAATTCTTACCATATTATAGAGAAACCCGTTTCCAGTTACCCGAATCCAGAAAAAATTTCCTTCCTGCTGTACGGAACACTCATATAACGTACGAACCTTATCTTCTTTCTCCGTTTTTGCCGAACAAAACGAAGTAAAGTCATGCTCCCCCAGCAGAGCCTCTGCTGCCTTCTGCATTGGCTCTAATTCCAATTGGTGATACGTAAAATAATGATACAGACGAACCGTCGGCAGCGAAATAGCGGCGCTGTAAATCCGGTATTCATAAGTTTTGCGGCTGTCCGTATGTCGTGGATGGAAGTCAGGAGAGACACTCTCTCCTTTTTGTACCCGAATGTCTTCCGGCAATTTCTGATTTATCGCATAGGGAAGTTTTTCCGGCGGAATCCGGGTAGCAGAATCAAATACGGCGATATTTCCAAGCGCATGAACTCCTGCATCGGTACGGCTTGCTCCAATCACCTGAATGTTCTCACCTGTCAGCTCCGAAAGACAACGATTCAACTCTCCCTCTATCGTCCGAACTTGCGGCTGCACCTGCCAGCCGCAATATGCCGTCCCGTCGTATGCCACCGTCAAACGAAATCGCTTTGTATCCATTCTTTTCCAGTCCGCCTCCTATCTTATCCTAAAAAACGCTTGACCAACAGATTGACCGTCAATAGTACCCCTAAGTACAGTAAAAGCAGCAAATAGGCGATATAATCCCTCTTCTGATAACGGAGCGGCTTCATTTTCGTCCTGCCCTCTCCTCCGTGATAGCAGCGTGCTTCCATCGCCATCGCCAAATCGTTGGCACGGCGGAATGCTGAGACAAACAACGGAACCAGAATCGGAATCAGGCTTTTTGCCTTTTGAATCATATTCCCACTCTCAAAATCTGCGCCGCGGGCAGACTGTGCCTTCATAATCTTATCCGTTTCCTCTAATAAAATCGGAATAAACCGCAGCGCGATTGACATAATCATAGCAATCTCATGTACCGGAACATGCAGTTTTTTAAAGATTGACAGCCCCTTTTCCATACCGTCCGTCAGTTGGTTGGGAGTGGTCGTCAACGTCATCAGTGAGGAGCCAATAATTAAAAATACAAGGCGAATCGCCATAAATACCGCCGTTCTAACTCCCTCCCAGGTAATCGTCAGCGGTCCAAGCGTCAGTAGAGGCGTTCCTTTCGTCAGAAAAATATTAAAAATTATCGTAAACAAAAGCAGGACAAATACTGCTTTTAGCCCTTTTAATATAAATTTTAACGGCACTTTAGAAAGACGGATTGTCCCAAATAAAAATATCGCTGCCACTACATAACCGGAAAAGCTGCTGAATAAAAACAAAGAAATGATGAACAACAGCGTTCCGACCAGCTTTATGCGGGGATCCAGTTTATGGATCAGCGAATCCGCCGGATAATATTGCCCAATCGTAATATCTCGAATCATAAAACGCTATCCTCCATCTTTTTAACCCTATCATTTTTCCCAAGCGCCCGTAAAATCTCTCGTTTTGCCTCTTCTATCGTAGTAGCGGATGTCGTCACCGGATAGCCTGCCTGCCGTAATCCGTTCATCACATACGTCACCTGCGGGGCGGACAGTCCCATACTCTCCAACTCCCTGTAATGGGCAAATATCTCCTTTGGCATCCCGTCCAGGGCTACCTGCCCATGGTTCATCACAATGATCCGTCCTACATAGTTCGCCACATCTTCCATACTGTGGGAAACCAGAATCACCGTAATACCCTGCTCCTGGTGCAACGCCGCAATCTGATCCAAAATCTCGTCCCGTCCTCTCGGATCAAGCCCTGCCGTCGGCTCGTCCAAAATCAGTACCTCCGGTTTCATCGCCAGTACCCCGGCGATCGCTGCCCGCCTTTTCTGCCCACCGGATAATTCAAACGGCGAAGCGTCGAACAATTCTTCCGGCATCCCTACCTGTCTTAGCGCTTCAAAGGCGCGTAGATCGACTTCTAACTGCGGCAGTCCCTGATTCCTTGGTCCAAACTTTACGTCTTCTAATACCGTCGTTTCAAAAAGCTGATGCTCCGGATATTGAAATACCAGCCCTACCTTGCCGCGCAACTCTTTCATCTTAAAGTCCGGATCATAAATATCCTGCCCATTATAATAGATCGCGCCGCTTGTCGCCCGTTCCAGCCCGTTTAAATGCTGAATCAGTGTAGATTTACCAGAACCGGTATGCCCGATGATGCCGATAAACTCCCCATCGTTTAATACCAGACTTACATCCTTTAGAGCATGTTTTTCATAGGCTGTTCCAACGCTGTATCTATAATTTACCTTATCTAAAATAATCGCCATCCTGCCGCCTCCTTTTCCTGCTTATACGGTTTTAAAAGGAACTGCTTTTTGTATCGTTTCTAAAAACTCCTCTACCGTCAAAATCCCCTCCGGCAGATCCAGTCCGCTTTTTTTCAGTTCATAAGCCAGCTCTGTCACCTGCGGCACATCCAGCCGGTAACGCTTCAGTTCCTCGACTTTAGAGAAAATCTCTTTCGGCGTCCCCTGCAGTACAACCTTTCCCTCATCCATAACAATCACCCGATCCGCATGGATCACTTCTTCCATATAATGAGTAATCAGCAGTACCGTCACGCCCTCTTTTCGGTTTAACTCCCGCACCGTTCGGATGACCTCTTTTCGTCCGTTTGGATCAAGCATCGCCGTCGGCTCGTCTAAGACGATACAATCCGGCTTCATCGCCATAATTCCGGCAATCGCTACCCGCTGTTTTTGTCCGCCGGAGAGGCGATTTGGAGAATGACTGCGGTATTCCAACATTCCTACCGCCTTTAAACTTTCCTCTACCCGCTTCCAAATCTCTTCCGTTGGAACTCCCATATTTTCCGGTCCAAAGCCAACGTCCTCTTCTACTACCGAAGCAATGATCTGATTGTCCGGATTTTGAAATACCATTCCGGCGCTCTGGCGAATCTCCCAAAGCTTTGTCTCATCGCCTGTATCCATCCCCTTCACCCAGACCGTTCCTTCTGTCGGTGCCAACAGCGCATTGATATGCTTTGCCAGTGTGGACTTTCCTGAACCGTTATGCCCCAGGATCGCCACAAACTCTCCCTTTTCTACCTCTAAACTTACACCGTCTATCGCCTGGCTGACAGATTCTACACCGCCCTCTTCGTTTCTTCTGATATATTCATGCACCAAGTCCTTTGTGCGAATCATTCTCATACTATCCGGTCAACTCCTTTTTCCTATCCTATTTCCCAGTTCCGAATATCATCTTCTTCTCTGTAAAAGAAAAACACCATCCCTTATTGTAAAGGATAGTGTTCTACTTTGCAAGAAATTTTTCTGCTTTATCTGTTTGCCCGCCAGGCAATTATCAGTCGTCATGCAGGCAATTATCAATCGCAATTACGAGAGCGCTGAAAAACGCAGCGTCTTTTTCATCCGGAATTTCCAGTTCATAACAGTCGCTCCAACTCATCCATTTTTTACGTACCATACCGATACAGGAAATCGTATAGTCCCTCCCCATAAAATCTCCTTCGACTTCAAAATCTCCATAATCGCTGCTTATATCCAGCTTTGCCGAAAACCATCTGACGTGCTGCTGTATGGCAGCGCACAAATGCTCTCCTTGATAAATTTCATACTGCGCTGCAAAAAAGGTAAAATTCCGATGAATATAGAATAACTCCCTCCCCGATAAATCCGTCAAATGGAACCTCGGTGTCATCGTCATAAACTCGCTCTCTACGTCAAAATACAAATTCCCCTCCGCGTCGTATACTTTATACTTATCCTTCCAGGAGAACATCTTCTGTTTGATATACAAATACATACCGCATCTTTCCTTTCCTGTCTCTGCTTTGTTTCTTCTGGTTTCCTATCTATAACAGTA
>CAJUFW010000138.1 GCA_910585655.1 uncultured Lachnospiraceae bacterium | reverse complement strand
CAGGTCGGCGATCCGGCACTGTGTCATGTGATGTGGGAGATTTCCAGTCAGACGAAGTTTGGAAGGTATGAAGGCGTAATGGAAAAGCTGGCTGTTTTAGAAAAGAGGGCAGATCAGAGTATTTATGCAAAACAGAACCTGATTTTTTTGCAGCAGACAACGTTATATTCTTTGGGGGAAATCGGTGCAAAGGAACATCAGGAAAGGGTATGGGAAGCGTTGCATATGACGATGCCGGAAAAGGAACCGGAGGAATTAAAGGAATGGGCGTTTACCAGACAGGAGGCGATGATCCTAAATGTCCTGGCGCATAGTTATGATAAACTGGGAAGACAGAAGGAAGGGATCGCTTGGATGGAGTTGCTGAGAGAATATTATGAGAGCCAGCCGTTTGCGATTGAGCATTACATAGATAATTATATTCGAGTATTGCAGAACCTTGGAAATATGTATGGCAATATCGGAGAGTATGAAAAGGCGATGGAAGCAGGAAGAATTGCGATCCAGTTGGCGTTACGGCTTTGCCAGGGGGATATATTGAGGGTATTATTATATGATTATGGATGGAATATGGAACATCTTTGGGGAAAGGATGGATATACCAAAGAAAAAAGCCGCCTATGTATTGAGGCAGCTTTGGATTTCGCCAGATTTTATGAAATACAGAAAAATGTAGAGCATATAGAAGAACATCTAGAAAAATTTTATGAAGAGGATTAATTAAGTGTTGGAAGAGGAGGTTCATTTCCATCAGAACAGGGGGAATTTCCAGGTTCTTTTCTGGGATTGGTGTTTTCATTGCTGTTTTCGTTATCCTCTGTTCCAGGAGCTTCCGGATTTGACGGAATAGCTGGTGGAAGTGTTACCGTCAGCGCCAATGCCAGGGCAAGAAGAGCTGTTAGTTTTTTCATGAAACCTGTTGATTTTCTCATAAGAAGTCCTCCTTTGTGTAATTTTAATGTTGAAAAGAGTATAGCATATTAGGAAGAAAATATCTAGGACAAAGGCTGCACGAAAAATTTAAAATTTCGTGCAGCCTTTGTCTTGAGAAAGGGGGAGAAGATATGGTAGGATAAATCTAGTAACATATTTAAGTTCTGATAGGAAAATAATGAGCGATAAGAATTCTATATCAGAAAATTGAGAGTTAACACAAAGACGAAAAATGATTTTACAAATAACACGTCATCAAAGCTTCAGATACTCTTACTTTATAAGATGCTTTCGGTTTTGTCAATAGCCTTGTTGTTTTTAGAATATTTATGTGGTATTGTGAGTCGGTATAAGTAGTCCAAAGTTTGACTGCTACATATTACGTATTTTTTAATTTACTCAATTATAGTTTGAGATTTAGTTTTTGAGTAATCTCCCGTAATAGCGATTTTGCTATGTTGGGAATGTCTTTTGATGAAAATAGCAAACTGAGTTATAATATAGAAGGAGTATGAACTGTCCAAATGAAAAAGAATCGAAATAAAAAATATTTTGTTTTGGCAAGTATTGGAATTTTTTTAATAAGTGGTATGATACTATTTCTTTATCCTAAAAGATTGAAAGCTTCACAACTGTGGAAGATAGTGGAGTCAGATTTACAGCAAAATGGAAGAAATGAAATGGAAACACCTTGTTTTACTCTGAAATTAGAACCTCCATTTTCCTATCGAGAAGGGATAGGAATTTTTTATAAGCAAATTCCAAATTGTTTTCAGATTTGTTTGCTTGAAATAGATAATATTTTTGAAAATAATTGTCTACAAACAGAAATATTGGAGAATGAATTGTGTCATTTTCTGACAAGAGGGTACTGTGAGGAATCATTTTCCCCTGTAGTATTATCCAAAGGGGAGAATAATGAGGTGCAAGCAGTGTATGGAGTATTTTCTCAGGCTCCTTATGTTATGGCGGATTTTGGGGAATTATTTGGTTTGAGCGGAGAGGAGGAAAATTTTGATGAGTTAATAGCTCATACCATAGAGCGTGATCATGTTGTATTGTTTTATGTACCAGATACCAAAATACAATATTTGTTTCTTGCCAATACTCTTCTGATTTCTAAAGAAGAAATATTGAAATTAGCAGAACAGATTTCTTTTAATGAAGAAAGTTTTTTGCCAAATGCTTCTGAAAGGTATTTAAAAAATCAGGAAAGGCAAGAAAAAGAACGGGATGAAAATACAAAAAAGATAGTAAAAAAAATAGAGGAATGGAAACGGTTTTTTCGTGTGTCTCACAGAGGTAGTGATAAAATAAAAGTTTTTTTACAAATAACTCTGCCAGAAAAAAGGGAAAATCTGATTCCAAACGGATTGCTTGCATTGCAAGAAACAAGAAAACGTTATATTTTATGTCTTTCGGATAGTTGGCCAGTAGGATTCTTGAATATGCCATCTGGTCAGATTGAATGGTGGCTGGAATGGGAAGATATAGATAGCTTTATGGAATAGCTTTTTTAAAAATGAATGGAAATTAAAAAGCATTGCATAAATTAGGATTCTATGATAAAATGAACTAAAGGTAAATTATATTAACAAAAATATGTGAGGAACGGAATAGAACGAATACTACTTTATCAGAAGCAAAAAAGGAGGGGAACAGCATGGGAAGTATATAAGCTGCTTCATAGCCGTAAATTACTTTTAATTTTTGCATTGTTTTTTCTTATCATTATATACATGTATGGTGTTTCAATAGGGAATCCTGTTTTACAAATTTACGTTTGGGAGCTTCCGGAGGAGTGGTTGGAACCGGAGCATCGAACACAAACGAATCTGGAAATCAGGACTTTAATCCAGGAGGTCGAATATTACGGTGGGATTACCGGATGGACGGAAAAATATTTCTGGATAGAGGAGGATTCGCTAGCTTTGTTTGAGGAAGGAGAAGCATTATGAACTTATTTGTAAACGAAGCTTTAGAAGAAAACGGTGCAAGAACACTGATACATTGTACGCCGTTGCAAAGACGATAGAGGCATTCTTGAAAAAAGGAGATGAGACAATGAAACATATAATAAAACAAGAAGGCTATAAGTTTGTTCACAGCCGTAAATCGCTTTTGCTTTTTGCCTTGTTCCTTTTTATTATTGTATATATGTATGACATTTCAGTAGGAAAGCCGGTTTTAAAAATTTATGCTTGGGAAATACCAGAGGAATGGCGGGAAGCTGATCATCTAATGCAGACGAACAGAGAAATTACCACTTTAATACAAGATGTTAAATACTATGGTGGAATTGCCGGATGGACAGAACAGTATGTTTGGATAGAGGAGAATTCCATGTCTTTGTTTCAGGAGGATGGTATCTTGGCAGAAAAGTGGAAGGACTACGATTTTCCCCATACCATGAAACAGAAACAATATTATGATGGTTATATTGAGGAGTGTGATTGGAAAGAGTTTGGTGCTTTTCGGCGCTTTACGGATATATTACGGGATTTTTCAGCAGGATCGTATATTTCCATGTTTGCTCCAGCCTTCTTTTTTGGTACGGACTTTGTAAATCGGAGCTATAGTATCCGTTGTTTTTCCGGAGAAAGCCGTTTGAAAATAGTTCTTGGGAAATATTTGTTTTATCTGATAGTAATGGCATTTCTTTCCTTGCTTGGGACAGTATTGCCCTGTTTGCTTTATAACCGAGAAATATTACAGCTTCCATTTGCTTATGTGGTAAAAGGTATTGGTATTCATTGTACCATGTTGGTTGGCATGGCCGCTCTGATGTCCCCCTTTTCTTTTCTTTTACAGGACGAATGGAAAACACTAGCTGCTACTTATATTTTCAGTTTTCTCTTATTCAGCAACAGAGCAGTACTCAATCTTTCTCCCTTCCAGTTTGTTGATGCTGTATTCTGGGAAAGCCTTTCAAACAGGATTGCAGGTGGAATTCTTCTAATGACAATGGGTCTAGTTGTAATAGCTGGAGTGATCAATGTAAGTTTGTTCCAACGGGCGGAGCTGAAATAGCAAAAGGAGTGGAAAAATATGGGAGAATATATTTTGCGGACAAAGCGGTTATCAAAATCCTATCGGGGAGTTCTGGCATTAGATGACGTATCCATTGAACTGCAACAGGGGCATGTCTATGGCTTTATCGGAAACAACGGAGCGGGAAAAACGACCTTTATGCGGATTGTAGGCGGGCTTTGCAAGCCAACTGGCGGCAGTTTAGAGTTGTTTGGCGGTCAGGACAGAAAAAGACAGGAACAAGGACGTAGAAGAATGGGCTTCCTGATTGAAAATCCGATTTTTTATCCAGATATGTCTGCTTTTCAAAACTTGATGCTGCAAGCTGCTAATAAAGGGGTTCAAGACAAGAAGCATGTTCAGGAACTTTTGGAATTGGTAGGGTTAAAAGATGTAGGGAAAAAACGGGTAAAGGATTTTTCTACCGGAATGAAACAACGATATGGGATTGCATTTGCTTTGATCGGGTGGCCAGAGCTTTTAATCCTGGACGAACCACTAAATGGTATGGATATTCCTAATATGGATAAAACCATGGAACTTTTGGAAAGATTGTGGAGGGAAAAGGGTACTACGATTTTTCTTTCCAGTCATTTGTTAGGACGTATCTATCCCTTGGCAACGGATTTTCTTTTTCTCCATCAAGGCAGGTTAATTCGTACAATTAGTGCTGAAGAATTGAGAAAACAGATAGGTGAAAAAGACATAGAAGAATATTTTCGTTGTCTGGTAGAAACAGAAAGGGGATAGAGAGCATGGGCAGATTATTGCATGCCGAGGTATATCGGATTACTCATAGCCCTGCTGGATGGGCATTGACCATAGTGTTACTTGCTCTGGCCTATCTAACCAGACAAAGAGCAGGTTTGTTTTCTGAAATGGATGCCGATTATGTATTTTACTTTGTATTTTGTAATCCGATTCCATTATTGTGGATAGGAACGCTATTAACTGCTTTTAGCTTTCAAGAATGTTTTGGCAGCCGAACATTTCAGGGTGCTGTTTTTTCCGGAGAAAGCCGTTTGGCTATTGTTGTAAGTCATATGTTTCCCTATTATTTATGGGGAGGTTTGATTAATTTAGTTTCTATGCTGGCTATTTTTCTAAGGAATGGTGTCTTTTTACGAATGGGTACTATAACGGTTTTATTTTTCTTGTCGCGAATGTTGCTACATATATTATTTTGTATGGTTTTAATGACATTGCCTATGTGTTTTGCCTTTTTGTTCCGAGATGTGTTATATGGAATGATTTTAAATGGTGGAGTAGCATTTTTTACACAAGTTTTGTTAGAGCGACTTACGGTAGAAGAGAATCCTCTTCTTTATCGGCTCCATCCGGTATTTCAAATGGTAGAAGCAGCTTTGTGGATGGAAGATGCCCATCCATCCCGCCTTTTTGCTATCATATGCGAGCTGTTTTTTCTTCTGATAGCCGGGCTGTTTTTTTCTTTATTCTTATTTCAAAAAACAGAGCTAAAATAAGCATCATCTAAAAGGAGAAAAGTTAAATGAATGCTATTCGAAGGGAATGTTTACTTCTTAAAAAACGATATTTGATATGGGGTATATTAGCTTGTGTGGTTTTGCTTTCTTATTTGGGTTTTGCTGGATATTTACCGTTTTGGATGTGGAGAAAATATCGTCTTTTAGTAGAAATGGATCGGAATATTTTGATAGAGCAACAGCAGTTAGCCAAAACTTTGTTGTGGCAGTCTGCTCTTTGTCAGATGGGATTAAATCGTTTTAATTTAATAATTCCTGCAAGTTTAACTTTTTGTTCAGTTGGTTTAGATAGCTATAAAAAAAGATTCGGTGGAATAGAAGCGTGTGGAAGGAAGGCCTGGAGATCTTCCTATTTGGTTTCTTTGATATCCAATTATTTGGTGACAGTAGGGATCGTATGTATTAGCATATGGATGCAAATACTTCGTACCCGTCCTCAGTTTCAAGAGGTGGCTTCGATAAAGGACTTACAAATCCTTGGAAAACCTTTATTATATCTTTTCATTTCTTTTTTTTGTTATACAGCAGTTTCTCAGTTAGTCAGTTTCTTCGCTGGACAACATAATATCTGGTTCATCCTCCCAGTCAGCTTTTTAGCCATTCAGATTGTTTTTCAGGTAGAGGAATGGATTACACATATTTTATTTCCCTATGGAGAGGGATTGTATGCCTTATTGACAAGTTTTTTTTTCAGTCACGTAGATCGAAATGGTTTGATTTTACAACAAGTTCCTGTCATTGCAAACCAGAGGATGGTAGAACAAGGGGCTTATCTTATCCTGTTGTTTCTATTGATTGTTGGTATGAGTGCTGCTATCATTGGCTGTCTGGAGGTAAAGAAATCTGTAGCAGGAATTACGTCAGGTGAACATATAAACCGGAACGAAAAATATGAACAAAGCAGCATCTATGTACTTTACGGGAACCGTTTTGCGGAAGGAGTTTCTTCTCCAGCTCTTTATTATGATAATCTGGATATTAGGGAAAATCTCTTAGTGCTAACTGGTGCAAAGAAAAGGGAAATCGAAAAAGCGCTTGCCTTAGTTGAATTAAATAGGAGCGATGACCGAGAAAAGAGCCTAAAGGCTTTTGAGCAGTATCCGAATAAAATGCTTTTATATGAGCTTGCAGTAGCCTGGTTGTGCGAGGATAGTTTTTTAGAGTTGGATCGGGCAGACCGCTTGGATGAAAATGATAAAAAGGGCTATCATGAGCTGCAGCGTTCTTTATGCAGGCTTACTGATAATGGCTGTACGGTTATTCTTTATGCAGAAGATGTGGAAAAGGTACAAAGATTGGTGAATGAAGGGATAGAAATATCAGATTTTCCCAATGTATAAATATGACAGCTTTGGAATTTGAAATGTCAATAACTTATTTGTCACTCATTTTAAAATGAATCCTGGAATTTCAGGATACTTTTATAATGTTATTTTTACGAGGATAAAAGTAAAAAGGGAGGGAGTTTATTTGAAAGCAGTTATATTCAGAGAGTGCTATAAACTATTTCATAGCAGAAGTTTGTGGGGAATCATTTTTTTAATCTTGATAATGTCCTGGTGGATGTTTTCCATTTCAATTGGATGGAAGCATGAGATGGTGTATGTATTATTAGATGAACTACATAAAGAGATATCTCAAGAAGAGCGAGAATTTTATGGAGAGTTGGATGGTGATATTTATTCTTTATTAGGATATGGGCATTGTGACCATAATGCAGGAGATTCATATTTTTGGATGACACCAAAAGCATTAGAATTATTTCGAGAAGGTGGAGAGCTATACGAAAAATACCAAGAGTATCATTTTCCAGAACGGATGGTATTGCAACAAATGATAGGAGGAGAGATTGCACCACCGGAACAAGAGGATTTTGAAACAAACTGGAGATTTTATAATATGTTGACAGATGCTTCAGCGGCTAGTTATACGGCTGTTATTTTTACAGCTCTTTTTTTTAGTATAGATTTTACTAGACGTGGTTATCAAGGTGCTTTGTTTGGGGGACAGAAGAGAAAAGTGTTGTTTCAAGGGAAATATCTGGTATTTTTCCTTTTCTTTTTTTCTTTGTCATTAGCAGAACTCATTTTAGCAATGCTGGTCTTTATCCCAAAGTTATGGCTGCTACCGACCTCTTATTTAGTTAAGGGGCTTTTCATACGTTCTTTATTAGATACGGGAAGAGCATTGTTGTTTGTTCCTTTTGCCATTTTAGGAAAATCAGAGTGGAAAGCGGTTGGATTAGCGTTTATTGGAGCAATTGTTTTTATGAGTGGTTTTGCAGTAGTGAACCTAGATCCTTACCAGGTTATTCTAACTAATTACTGGGAAACTTGCAGCAATTTGGGGGCTACGTTTCAAATAGGAATTATTACAGCTGCCATTTTTATCGCTTCAGGCTTTCTCTCTTCTGAATTGTTTCAGCGAGCTGAGCTAAAATGAATGAAAAAACCATGAAACCAAAGAATGAGTCGATAGTCGGCAGAAATATTTTCCATAGAGCATGACCCTGGTTAGGAACAAAGCTGACCCCTTAGTTATGGATAGGCAAAATATTTAGGACAAAAGCTGCACGAAAAATTAAAAATTTTGTGCAGCCTTTGTCTTGAGAGGAGAGTAGCGGGTATGGTAAAATAAAATCAGTAGCACATCCTAATTACGGAGAGATTTTGGGAAAACTTTAGAAGAAAACAGTGCAAGATACGGGTGCATTGTATGACAGACTGTATAGGGACTACCATTGGTTTTTGTTATGGATGGTTTAAAGGTTATTAACAGTAAGTAGTTCAATGCAATAATTAAGACTATTTGTTGCTCATTTTATATTAAGTTCTGAAATTTCACTAGGATGGTTATTAAAATATTTTGGAATTTCAGGACTTTTTTATATAAAGGGGAGAAACATTTTGAGAGAAATTATTTTTCGAGAAGGATATAAGCTGTTTCATAGTAAAAGGCAATGTTTTTTAATTATAGTATTATTAGGAATAACACTATTGATGTTTTCTGCTTCTGTTGGATGGAAGCATGAAATGGTATATATTTTGTTAGATGAAACGGAAGAAGAACGGGAGTTTTTTTCACAGGATGGTCATATGGCACAAGATATTTATGATTTAATAGGATATGGGCAAGAAGATCATACAGCGGGGAATGGAAGATACTTTTGGATGACACCAAAAGCATTAGAATTATTTCGGGCGGGTGGAGAGCTATACGAAAAATATCAAGAATATCGTTTTCCAGAACGGATGATATTGCAACAAATGATAGGAGGAGAGATTGCATCACCGGAACAGAAAGATTTTGAGACTAAGTGGAGATTTTTTTGGATGTTAGCAGATCCTTCTGCTGCTTATTTTACTGCTGTTGTTTTTACTGCTTTCTTTTTTGGAAGAGATTTTGTAGTGCGTGGATATCATGGAATAGTGTTTGCTGGACAGAAGAGAGAAAAAATTTTTTGGGGAAAATATATGATATTTACTTTTTTGATGTTATGCTTATTTATAGTGGAACTTGGATTAGCAATAGTAGTATTTATTCCTCAAATTTGCTTGTTACCAATTTCTTACATAATTAGGGGATTATTATTGCGAAGTCTATGTGATACAGGAATAGCAATGCTTTGTGTTGTGTTTTCTTTTTTGGGTAAATCAGAATGGAAGGCGATTGGATTAAGTGGTTTTTTTATGTTAGTTTTTATAATTAGACGTAGCAGAATAAATATCAACCCATATCAGTTTATTACAGATGCTTTTTGGGAAAGTTGTAGTAGTTTTAATTTAATATTTCAGATAGGAGTTGTTACAGCCATTATTTTTGTTATTTCAGGACTTTTTTCTGCCAGGTTGTTCCAGCAAAGTGAACTAAAGTAGAACGAAAAAGATACTCTTAT
>CAJUFW010000137.1 GCA_910585655.1 uncultured Lachnospiraceae bacterium | reverse complement strand
AATGGTACAATCTCAGACAGGCGGAGCAAGGGCTCTGCCGGTATGATCCGGAGAGTATGGAGATATGGACATGAAGTGTTTGATTATCATCCCCGCGTTTAATGAGGAAGAGAGCATTGAGCGCGTGGTTGACAATTTGCGGGACAACTATCCCCAATATGACTATATAATTATCAACTCACCTTTATCAGATGATATTGGAACACGATTTGCTATAGATACCTGTAAGTCCAAAGGAACTGTCGTTTTACTTATGATTTGTACAGAACTTCATGCAGAAATATATGATAAAGTTGCCGAACATGGTGTTTTTACACTTCCAAAACCAACCTCAAAGCCAACCATTATTACAGCTCTCAATTGGATGTCAAGTGCAAGAGAACGTCTTCGTAAAACAGAAAAGCAAACTCTCTCTATTGAGAAAAAGATGGAAGAAATTCGCCTTGTCAATCATGCAAAATGGCTTCTTATAAGTGAGGTAAAGATGGCGGAGCCAGATGCACATCACTATATAGAAAAACAAGCAATGGATCGTTGTATTTCCAAGCGTGAGATTGCCGAAGAGATCATTAGAACATATTCATAAAAACACTAAATCTAATTAAATTCACAAGGCGATACTTTCATTCATCCATAAAGCATCGCCTTTTTACTGCATTTCATTTAACTTTTATAGGAACAATGTACCTTGCATTACTATACTTATAAAACTGTTCCATATAATTCCAAACACTTTATTTCTCATGCCTTGGATGTTCCGTCACTGCCTTTGCCGCCATCGTCAGCGCACCGGTAATATCGGAATCAAACTGCACCGACATACTGTGTACTTTCGTCATTGCCTCTCCCTTTTCCGTTACCACGTATTTGGCAGGGAAACGGTTCAGTGCATAGGAAAGCATATCCAGACGGCAGCGTTCGCATTGGCAGACGTCTAACACATCTTTTAATTCTTCGTATTTCTGTTCTACTAACTGCTCCATCAGATTCGTTAAGACCTGTCGTTCCATCAGCACATCCTCCTTATAGCATTTCCGGGTGATATTTGGTCAAATAGTGATACATTGCCCCGTACTGGTTGGCGTCGCCTTGGTACTGGCAGCGGACGATCTCCGGCTTTGGCAGCATATCCGTCAAGTAATTTCCACATTCCAAAAAGGCTTTTTCAATGTCCAGCACTAAACGATCCTGACGGCTGATACCACCTCCGATGGCAATCCGTTCCGGATCAAAAATACACTGGATGGAACGGAGCATACTGGCGACATCTTTACAGAAAACATCATAAATTTCCACGACATCCGGATCCCCGGCTGCCAACAGCTCGAATACTTTAAACCCGTCCATTTCCTGATCCGCTAACGCCGGATCCGGCTCCGCATGCTTCCAGCCTGCCGCTACTCCACTGTTTACATAGAGGCTGGCAAAATTTTTCAGCGGATATCCCTTTGCTACGGCTACTTTAGAAATAAGAGCCGAAGCGCTGCAGCGAAACTGCGCCGCTCCTGACATCGGCATATTCCAATCCAGAGTCAGATACGAAAGCTCTCCTGCCGTCGCATGACCACCTTTGTAAATCTTGCCGTTTTGCAGCAAGCCACCCGCTATCCCGGTGCCAAAAATCACGACCGCTCCGCAGGTAGCCCCGGCCAGGGCGCCTCCCCAGGCTTCTGCCAACGCACCGCATTTCCCATCGTTTTCGATTACAAAAGGAACGTCGATACATTCTTCAAATATCTCTTTTAAGTAGCGGTTTATCAAGATGTTGTAATAAGCGCCGCCGCCGGAAAGAAAGGTCGTCTCGGAATCTACAAAGCCAGGAAAGCTAATCGTCACTCCCTCTACCTGCCCCCGGAACTGCCCATACAGCGCCTTTGTCACCTGAATAAAATTTTCCAACGTGTCAATCGGCGCCGGAACCTCGCCTTTTTCATAACGGTTTTTCTGCTCGTCCATCACCGAATATTTGATAAAGGTTCCGCCATAATCCAATACTAAACATTTCATAGGTACGCTTCCTCCTTAGGGATGATATTCTATTCTCTTCTGCTTTCTATTGTAATCAACTTTTGTAGATTTTTCAATATAAACCTAACTTTTTCGTAAAATCCTCCTACCTCGGCGTCCTGACTTCAATCAAGTGACCGTCCAAATCATAAAAACGTACCATGCTCCCTCCCCCGTCAGAAGCGATTGGCAGATTTACATAGGAAGTGGAAGGATACTGTATTTTTAGCTTTTGAATAAAGGCTTCTATATCGCGTTCTTCAAAATACAACTCACAGGAATTGTTTTCCGGGACAATCTCCTTTCCCAAACACTCTTTCCAGGGCTTTTCCTCCTGCAGCACCAGTCCTTCGGTTAAGATTAGATTGCCGTCCTGCTCCAATACCCGCTCCAGCCCAAACAGGTCATGATAAAATTTTCTGGACGCTTCTATATCTTTTACAACAATAACGATATTTTTTAACTTCACCTTCTATCCCCTCCTCATCCAATTTATCTTTATGACCGGTATAACCTCTTCAACAGTATAGCATAGATTTTCGTACATGAAAAGTGAAAACCATAAATTCTATCCGGCACTATAAAAGCCGGGAATCCTTGGTTTTGATTCCCGGCTCGCCGCTTCTTAACTCTTTGCCCAATGCTTTAGTTTTGGTAGTTCCTTTGCGAAATGCTCCCTAGCCTGTTCGGGAGGGAAGCTTTCGTTTGACATATGTTCTGTCAGAAAATCCAACAGCTCTTCCATCGTACCATAGATAAATCTGCCGTCGGTATAACACCATTTGCAGTAGTCCTCGTTAAAACTGCCGTCGGGCTCCCGGCTGATGGAGTCATCCTCTAAAGGCATCCCGCAGCACTGACAGACCAGATGCAGAGGCGATCCTAAAAGCGTATTGACGGATACGCCAAACAGCATAGAAAGCTGTTTTAGGGTATTGGTATCCGGTATCGTATCGCCATGCTCCCAGCGGCTTACCGCCTGCCTCGTAACAAATAATTTTTCTGCCAATTCGTTTTGCGAAAGCCCCATCTTTTTCCGAAACTGCGCAATAATCTCTTTTGTTTCTACAGATTCCATATTGTTTGCTCCCTTCGTGGTAAACTTGCTCTTATGTTTTTGTTTCTATAACAGCATGATACCACTTTCAGACGCAAAAGAAAAGCAACGGCTTGTTGCCTTACCGGGCGTTATAACGATCCAACGCTGCCTGTTTTAACGCTACGCAGCCTTCGATATCCATTGCTTTAATCCCATCGACAAAAGCGTCAAATTCTGCTAATGGCTTTGATCCGGTAATAAATTTCACGGTATTTTCCTGAACAAAGGTCTGGATATCAATATAAGAGGAATTAAAGCGGCTGCCTTCCTCGGCGGTCATGCTCATTTTATCCGGAAGCTTTAAAGAAATACCATCCTTTGCCCAGGTACGACCTGCTTCAAAGAACGAATCATCCTGCACCTGGAATTCCTTCGTATAGTCAAATGCGCCGACTCCCTGCCCGCGTCCTACCAGGTAATGCGCGTCTACCGGAGTATAACCGTCCGGATTCTGCATAACCCATTCATTGTATTCTGCAATACCCGTCTCTGGGTTGATGGTATAGGTTTCTCCCTCTACCCCATAGTAGTTTAACAGCGTCGCTTCTCTGGTAAACTGGTAATCCAGCCAGCGGATCGCCAGCTCTACATTTTTACAGCTTGTAGAAATCGCAAACGCCTCCCGTACCGGATTGTTGACATTTCTTGCCTGCGCAACTTCTCCCTTGTTTAAAACAGGAGCCTGCACTCCTTCTAAAAAGAAATCCTCATCCTCGCTTAAACCGTT
This sequence comes from uncultured Lachnospiraceae bacterium, assembly GCA_910585655.1. Taxonomy (GTDB): domain Bacteria; phylum Bacillota; class Clostridia; order Lachnospirales; family Lachnospiraceae; genus MGBC131033. The sequence goes on along the minus strand of CAJUFW010000137.1, from coordinate 5,621 downwards.
TAATGCAAAGAAATTTGCCGAAGCAATAAAATGCCCCCGCCCTGCTCCGGTCTTTCCGGTAGCGGAATAATCATTCGGCATAAATACGCCCGCGTTGTTTGACATAAAGTTCGGATCGATTAAGCCTTTGTTATACCAGTCATTCATCAGCGTCAGATATTCCTTATACTCTGGCTGAATCGGTCCGTACATCACCTGACCGTCCTTCTGGTAAAATTCCGATAAAATGCCGTAAGCAGAAATAAAATATCCCTCGTCCTGCTGCGTGCCAATCGTATTGCCGCCGTCAATAATACCGTTAGAACCGATCATCAGCGGAGCTTCCGCCCCTTTTTCCTCCTTAAAAGCCGTCAGCATCTTTTCCCAATCTTCGATGGTAACAGGTGTTTCCATATTCAAATCCTGCAGCCAGTCGCGCCGAATCATAAGACCTGCCCATGGATTTTCGGCGTCCAGTTCTGCAAAATTGTTGGTTGCCATCGCATAAATCGCATAAATATTGCCTCTGTCGGTTATCGTATCCTTGCGGATGACCTCATTGCTTAAAAATTTACTGTAATTCGGCATATATTCTTCATTGACATAATCGTTGAGCTTGACAAAAACACCTTCTTCGATTCCGGCGTCTCCGCCGCCCGGATATCCAAAGTCCAGCATCATATCCGGATGGTTTCCGCTGGCTAACATCAGGGCAAATTTTTCCGTCGCCTCTGCGGATGTTACCGGAAAATAGTCGATATGAACGTTGGTCAGTTCTTCCATTTTCTTTGCTCCTGGCGTTTCATTCGGTGTTTCAATATAACTGTTTGACCAGACAAACCAGAACGAAAGCGTTTGCTTTTCTTCACATAACGGCAGGCTGTCCGTTTCCTTGCCGTCGTCCGGATTCGTTCCTTCGGTGTTTTCTTTTTCGGTCTCTTCCTCCGTATTCTCCCCGTTTCCTCCTGTCTGTGTTTCGGAAGGCGGCGTCTTATCGCTTTCCTGACCGGATTTTTTTCCACATCCGGCTGCTGCCAGAGAAAGCATCAGCACCAATACCAATAACATTGCCGTTGTTCTTTTTTTCATAACTGCCTCCTGTTCTGCCGGTTCTTCTTTCCGGCTGTTTTTTGTACGTTTGTACGAAAGCTTCCCGTGAATACCTGCAACTGTCTTGTATACTCACATTGTGTTCCGCCTTCTTTACTGTACTACCAAAACCAGCCTTACGGAAAGAGCAAAGCTTTCGTATCGGTCGCTTTTTGTTGAAAAAATCGCCCTACCGCGTATTTTTTAGCGAAATTGAAAAAAAAGCAGTTCTTTTTTCTGTTCTGGCGGGGAAATGTATAGTATAATGGGAGGGAAAAAAGAGACCTTATGTCCTATTTTTCATTCCAAAATCCTCCGTTTTTTTCCAGTTACGCCAGCTATCGGAGGCTCCTGACAGCCCGCTGCCCAAACAGAACTCTACGATAGCTGTCCTTACGATCAGCAAAACCAAAAGGAGAACCCATTATGATAAAGCTAACACATAACCTTTTTTCCCGTTACTTTTTCCGCTATTTTCGTATTATTCTTATCCCTTTAGCGGCAGGCATCGCCATCTACGGCGCCTTACTGCATCATTCTGCCACTCTTTCCGACAAACAGTTTTTACATGCCTCCCACAGCATCGCCGCACGGGTGGAACATGCCTTTTCCGACATCAAGCAGGTAGCGGATATCCTGCTTTCCGATGCTTCTCTCGTTTCCCTTTCCCGTTTAACTGAAATCATGCCGCAAAACCTGGATCACTGTCAAAAGCTTTCTCAGATCCAAAAAAAGCTTTCCCTGATGCAGCATACCAACGGCTACATAGATTCTATCCAGCTTTTGTTTCAGGAAAGCCAGCTTTATCTGACAGAATCCGTCTGCTATACGATCAACTCCTCTTCCAGTCTCCCGGTACTGGCTAACCGAATGGGCGAGGAAGCCTGTCAGCTTTTTTTAGAAAAAACAGCAGGAACAAGCCGGCTTTTGTTTCCTTCTTCTTTTGGGGAAACCCGTCTGTACAATGGCTTTTATTATCTGCAAAAACGCACTACCTCGACCGGACACCAAGTCACTCTTTTGTTTGAACTGAATAAATCTGCCCTGCGCAGTCAGATGTCTGCGGAAAATCTTTCCTGCCTTTTATACCAGGAAAACGGCTTTTTTTCTTCTGAACTACAGCCTACCTCTTTTTCCGAGACTCTTCCTCTTTCCTTAGAGCAGGAAACCGGAAAAACCTTTTCTTGTTCCTGGCAGGAGGACTGTTATGGCATTTTGCTTTCGCCAGACGCCCAAAACCTCTATTCTCTTCTGGTTTTTATTCCAGGAGCCGTCTATCATTCGGATTGGCTTTACCTGAATCTGGCTGGCGTATTATATATTCTGTTTTGCCTTTCTGTCGGCACCTTTGCTTCTTATCTGATGGCAAAAAAGAGTGTTACACCCATTGCCAATATGCTGGCAAGCTTAGGGGCTGCTTCCGGTCAGGATCGCTACCAGGATGAACTAAAATTAATTGAGGATTCTTTAAAAGAGCTGCAGCACAGCAACCGGCAATACCGTTCCAATATGAATCATTACCAAAGCTACTTACAAAACGACTGCCTTGTCCGCCTGCTAAAACAGCGTTCCTATTCCAACCCTATGGACTTACAGCAATATCAGCAGTTTTTGGCTACTTTGCAGGCAGAACGCTACTTGCTGTTAGGCTTTGAATTAGAAGATGCTTCGGATTTGTTTTTTGATTCCTCCGGTCAGGAAGCCGATATGGCTTCCCAAATGCAGGATATGATTTTTTTTGTACTGCAAAACGTAGGGAATGAATTGTTAAGCGAAGAATTTCAGACTTATTTCGGTGATATTGACGGGCATCTTGTCTGCCTGCTTGGCTCCTTTCAGCCGGAAGCCGATACTCTGGCGCTTTTACAAAAAGCCCTTTCCGACCTGATTTATTTTTGCAAACAGAAGTTTAACGTTTCCATTGCCGTCTGTATTTCAGAATCAGTGTCTGAAAACGCACAGATTCCAAAAACATGGCTTCAAGTACAGGAAATCATTCATTACCGGAACCTGGTCGGCTCTGAACGTTATATTTTACGTTACTCGGATCTTACGCCGGACGATTCCTCCGAGGAGGATACGATCAGCACGATCGTCCAGGCGCTTTACCGCCTGGATTATCAGGAAGCGCTAACCAGGCTCTCCGAACTATGCCCTGCCAAGAAAAAACCAGAGGAACGAACGGTTTCGGCAGAAGTCTGGGATTATATTCAAAGCAATTATACAGACCAGAACCTTTCCGCCGGTCAGATTGCCGAGCATTTTCATATGAGTCCCTCCGGGCTTTCTCAGATATACAAACGGGATACCGGAAGGGGCATCCTTGACGATATTCATTATTGCCGTGTCCAGCACGCCAAGGAGCTGCTGGCGCAAAATATGACCATTCAAAACGCCGCTTCCCTTTCCGGCTATTACCATACCCGACCGATGGTAGAAGCCTTTAAACGGATCGAAGGTGTAACGCCGTCGGAGTATCGGAGAAAGCATTCCGGGTAGGAAATTTTTAATTACTCTTCTTCCTCCTCCCACTCCGGAAGCTCCGCCCATTTCAGCTCTCCGTCAAACCGCTCGTATTCCTCCCGTTCCTTAGACTGCTCGATTCGTGCTAACTGCTCTCTCATCTCATCCGCTGCCTTTTTCGCCGTATGCAGCCGTCCTTTGCTTAGATTCCAGATAAACCAATCAATCAGGCTGCCCAGCCATTCCCGTTTCGCTCCGACGCTCTGCCCATAATAGAGTTCTGCCTGCTCTAACAGCAGCCGATTGGATTCCTGCTGCAAAGGCGGCACCAGAAGCTCTTCCATTTCTTTTTGATAACGCTGCAGCTCTCTATCGCTTAACTGCTGATTTGCCAGCAAAATTTGGTTCCGTTTTCCCTTGGCATTTTCCACTCCGACATGAAGGATCCCATTGATATCATAGGTAAAGGTAACATCCACCCATTCTTTTCCAGCCTTTTTCGGCTCTACCTCAATTGAAACATCCCCCAGCAGAATGTTATCCGCTGCATAATATTCCTCCCCCTGATAGATCTTTACCTTGACAGCCGACTGATAATCACTTAATGTCACCAGGCGTTCGGTACGGGTAGCCGGAAGCGTAGAATTCCGCTCTATGATCGGGAATAGCTGTCCCTTTTCCTCTTTTTCACGATGAAATACCTCCACTCCTAACGTAAACGGACAAACATCTGTCAGCAGGAGATCCCGAATATCTTCCTGACGTTGGCGAATTCCGGCATATATCCCGGCTCCCATCGCCACGACCTGATCCGTATCCCCTAGTACAATCGGTTCCTTTCCCAAAAGTTCCGTCAAAAACCGCTTTACTACCGAAAGTTTCGAGGAACCGCCCACCATAATCAAATCATCCACATCCGAAATCCTAGAATCTGCGTCTTCTAACAGATGCAAAAACAACTTTTTGATTTTTGCAAAAAGCGGCATACATAATTCAAACAATTTGTCCTCGTCCAAAAAAACAGGCTGCAATCCTGACGCCTCTTCCTTTGGTAATATCCATACTCCTGTTTTTTCTGTTTCCTCTATCCGCGGTATACCGCACTCGCTTAACTCCCGTTTCCCTGCCTCGGCGCTGGTCAAAATGGCAGCTTGTAAATTCGGTGAAAGCGTTTCAAAGTCCAACCCGTTCTCCCGACAGAATTCCGCCGCGATTGCCTGATCAATATCATCTCCTCCCAAGTAGTTATCCCCTACGACTGCCACAATTTCAATCACATTTTCAAAACATTCCACATAAGATAAGTCCAATGTTCCTCCGCCAAAGTCAAACACCAGCAGGCTTTTATCCTCCTTGCCATACGAAAGCCGATACGCCAGAGCCGCTGCAGAAGGCTCATTGATCAGCCGCTCCACCTTCAATCCCGCTATCTGCGCCGCCTTTTTGGTATCGCTGCGCTGTTTATCGTTAAAATAAGCAGGAACCGTAATAATCGCCTCTTCTATTTCTTCTTTTATATAGTCCTCTACATTCTGTTTGATACGCTTTAGCACCATGGCAGAAAGCTCCATTGCCTGATACTCCTTGCCTCCTAACTCGTATTTCTTTTTTGTTCCCATAAAACGTTTAAAAGAACCCACGCTTTCGGTATCTCCTGCCAACAACCGTTCCTTTGCCGCCTGACCGACCAAAAATCCCTCTTCTTCTGTTTCCTTTCTGTAGCTGACCACACTTGGCAGAAGAACTTCTTCCCGCTCGTCCGGAATGAAACACACGTTACCGTCCTTCCAATAAGCCGCCAAGGAATTCGTCGTTCCCAAATCAATTCCAATTATCGCCATAGTCGTTCTCCTTTTTTTCAATACTGGTAATTTTTAAACGAATCATTTGCATTATACCTCAATTTTTATTGTTTTATTGTAATAATAGTTTAAAATCAACCTATTATTATATAAATTTAATATATAACTATAAATGAGCAAATTTGAATTTTTACCAAAATTACTTTATATGCTTTAAAACTAAAGACACCATACCTTTTTGGGTGTATACTGTTTTTGCCTAGAAAACAATAACCTGCAAAGGATGAT
>CAJUFW010000136.1 GCA_910585655.1 uncultured Lachnospiraceae bacterium | reverse complement strand
TAAAGCGACCCGCCGCAGGCGGAGAATCCTGCTTTGCAGGATTCTTATTTATATGATAGGAAAGTTCTCCAAACTTCCCTATGATACAAAAAGCCCTCCGGTTTAGCAGATGCAGATTAAGCGTTAAACATTATTTTCTCACTGTTAAAGGCTTTCGTAACAGCAAGGGTTAAAATCAGCGCGAGAAGCAAGTTTCCGCAGAGAGAATAACCAAGCTGTAGGGCGGTTAGTTCATTGGTCATAATGTTCTGGATAGAAAGCGCGCTTCCGTAGACCGGAATAGCATGGAGAAAATCGGAACGATCTGTACCGCCCTGGAACATGGTTATCATACCAGCGAGCAAAACGATGATATAAAGTGGGGTGACATAGGTGCTGGCTTCCTTAACTGTTTTAGCGATAACAGAAACAAGGGAAATCAAAGCAACATATAGATAAACCAATGTTACCAGAATCAGTATCATCGAAGCAATCTGGAAAACAGACAACGTAACCCCCATTCCTGTAGCAGCTCCGGCTTCACCTACAGAATTCATCATCATTGGCATGGCAACGATGATTGAAACTGCATAAACGAGCGCGGAAATGCTCGAAAGGATGGAAAGAGATACCAGCTTGCCAAATACCAGATTAGAACGTTTTATCGGGGTAAGCAGAAGACTTGCCATGGTACCGCGTTCCTTTTCGCCGGCAATGGCATCCACGCACAGGCTCATTGCGCTGGCAAACAGCAGGAAGGTAATCAGATAAGGAAGCATGGTAGAAAGATACTGACCACTCGCTTTATCTTCATTGACAATGATAACTTCCTGCTCTGTATAAACATTTAACATCTCTAAGTTCCCTAGCCGGTTTTGCAGCAGCAAAGTCTGATATGCGGACATTACTACGTTGCCAAAGGTACTGCGGGCAGCCGTGGAATAGTTGCCGGTTGTATTATAATATACCGTTACATCCGGGATCGCGTCACCCTGGGACTGGTAAGCGGCTACCTTTTCAGAAAACTGCGGATCGAAGCTGACCATCAGTTCAATGGAACCATCTAAAATACCGTCCTTAATTTCCTGGATAGAGGCTTCCGAGGCGTCAGAAGCCAATTCCCGGATATCTGCCATTTCCCGGTAGCCCGTCTGATCTAAGATAGTCGAGAAATCTGCCGGGGCATTTTGTAGATAGACCACTGGGATGTGGGTTTCTATATCTTTGCTCATGCTTCCAGCCAACTGTCCAATCAAGGAATAGATACCGATTACCATAACGGCAGGAAGCAGGAAAAGACTGAAAATCAGCTTTTTATCACCAAATACCCGGTTAAGCTCTTTTTTTATGATAATACCTGCGTTTTTCATATTCGTCTCCTTTTCTAAGATGGGATAATAAGTAATGATAACGTTTGGACTTATACGGCTTCCCGGTGATTTTGCTGGTAGAAGGTAAAGAACGCATCCTCCAAATCGTCTGCTTTGGTCTGAGAAAGCAGCTCGGAGAGTGTACCTTCTGCGACTTTTCGTCCATCGACGATAACGCCGATTCGATCACAGAGTTTTTCTGCCTCTGACATAATATGTGTCGAGATAACGACCAGCTTTCCTTCATCCCGAAGTTTTAGCAGCAGATCGGTTACATTTCTGGCGGTAATGATGTCCAGACCGCTGGTCGGCTCGTCGAAAATAACGACCTTTGGATCATGAACAAGGCTGACGGCAATCGCCGCCTTTTGTTTCATACCAGTGGATAACTCTTCCATTTTTTTGTTTTCAAACTCTGTAATACCGAAATACGTGAATAATTCCTTCTGCCTGCTGGCAATCGTATCTTCACTCATTCCGTGGAGCGCTCCAAAGAAGTGGAACAGATACTTTGGAGAAAAGTAAGGATCGAGCTTGATTTCATTGGTTAAAAAGCCGATAGATTCCCGGACGGCTTCCGGCTCCCGGATAGTGTCATGACCGCAGACGGCAACGCTGCCCTCTGTCGGAGTGAGCAGAGTGGCGATACAGCGGAGCGTTGTCGTCTTACCCGCGCCGTTCGGCCCCAACAGCCCGTAAATCTCTCCCGGTCTGGCGGTCAGACTAATCCCGTCAGCCGCCTTTTTCATGGATTCCTTGGTTTTTAGCTCCTGCATTTTTTTCTTGTTGAGCTTGTAAACCTTTGTTAGATTTGTCACTTCAATCATAGTCATCCTCCATTCTTAGCGTAGTGCTACACCTACTCCCACATGAATTATTTTTTCCCTTTTCCGTTTTAGCACAAGGGGGAAGGATTGTCAACAAAATTGACGTAGATATAAGGAAATTTTAATCTTTCCAATCCTACCCAAAAGAATCAAAAGGAAAAAACGAATTGACATCAGCAGCTTATTAGGTACATACTAAAGTATAGAAACATAGGAGGGATTGATAGGATGAAGCAGGCAAACGGGCAAGAGGATAACAAGCTACAGCAGTTTTTGGAACTGGTAGAGGCGTGCCAGAGAATTGTATTTTTTGGCGGAGCAGGAGTATCGACGGAAAGCGGTATCCCGGATTTTCGGAGTGTAGACGGGTTGTATCAACAAAAGTATCAGTATCCGCCGGAAACGATTTTAAGTCATACTTTTTTTGTAAAAAGAACAAAGGAATTTTTCGAGTTTTATTGGGATAAGATGATTTATCCGGAGGCAAAGCCAAATGCTACGCACTTGGCTTTAGCCAGGCTTGAGCAGAGGGGGAAGCTTTCGGCAGTGATTACTCAAAACATTGACGGGCTGCACCAAAAGGCGGGAAGTAAACGGGTACTGGAGCTGCATGGCTCAGTGCTGCGGAATTATTGTCAGAAATGCGCGAGGTTTTATAGTCTGGAGGAATTGCAGGAACAAAGAGAAGAGCAGGTTCCAAAATGCGTTTGCGGCGGTATCATAAAACCGGATGTGGTACTGTATGAGGAAGCCTTAGACGATCAGGTGATGGGAGAGGCGGTGGAAGAAATCGCGCAGGCAGATTTGTTGATCGTTGGCGGGACGTCCCTATCGGTCTATCCGGCGGCAGGCTTGATTCGTTATTTTAGAGGTGGAAGGAATGGATCTGGGCAGGCTGGCAAGGGAGGGCTTGTTCTAATCAATAAGTCGGAAACACCGTATGACAGCCGGGCGGATCTGGTGCTGCATATGGGATTGGGAGAGGTGTGTAATAAATTGAACATTGCATTTTAGGGGGTATTACAGTACAATAGTTAGTATAGTGACTAAACTATACTAAATTTAGGAGGATATTGTTATGAAGCAGCTTCAAAATCCGTTATTAAAGGGGTTCTATCCGGATCCGTCTATCTGTCGGGTAGGAGAGGATTTTTACATGGTGACATCCAGTTTTTCCTATTTTCCGGGAGTGCCTGTTTTCCACAGCCGTGATTTGTGTAGCTGGGAGCAGATCGGGCATGTACTAGACCGTCCGGAGCAGCTTCCGCTAAACGGCAAGGCGATTTCCGGGGGGATTTTTGCGCCGACTATCCGTTATCATGAAGGAACGTTTTATATGATTACGACGAATATTGATCATGGCGGAAATTTTATCGTAACGGCAGAAAATCCGGCAGGACCGTGGTCGAATCCGCATTGGATTGAACATGCGCCGGGGATTGATCCGTCTCTGTTTTGGGATGAGGACGGCAGGGCGTATATGTCGGGGACTGCCGGGTTTGGCGCCGGGGAAGCACCGATTTGGATCTGTGAGATTGATTTGCAGGAATTTAAGCTGATAGGGGAGCGGAAGCATGTCTGGGGAGGAGCCTTGATCGGAGCGAGCGCGCCGGAGGCGCCGCATATCTATAAAAAGGACGGCTGGTATTATCTGCTGATTGCAGAAGGAGGGACAGAGCATTTTCATGCGGTTACGATTGCGCGTTCTAAGGAGATTTACGGACCTTATGAGGGGAATCCAGGCAACCCGATAATGACGCATCGGCATTTAGGGGAGCAATACCCGATTTGCAACACCGGGCATGCCGATTTTGTAGAGCTGGCAGACGGTTCCTGGTATGCGGTGATGCTGGCTTCACGGATTTACGGCGGCTATCATAAGAACCTGGGGCGTGAGACTTTTATTGCGCCAATGATTTGGGAACAGGATTGGCCGATTATCAGCCCTGGCAGCGGACGGATTGAGTGGACGTATCCGGCGCCAAAGCTTACGGCAGGAGAGGTAGTGCCGCAAGCAGATGTTACCAAAGATGAGTTTGATTCTTCGGATCTGCCGTTTTACTGGAATAGCCTGGGAACACCGACAGAAGCGGAGGAGTTTAAAGTAAGCGACAGTCATCTGTATATCCGTACAGGGAAACAGAGTCTGATTCCGATAGAAAGCTCTGGTAAAAAGCTGGAAATGGGATTTGGAAAGCGGGAAGGTACGGTGCTGTGTATGCCGTTTATGGGACGCAGGCAGCAGCATATGAGCTTTGAAGCGGCAACGAAGCTTGATTTCCTGCCGGAGGGAACAGAAAGCGCCGGAATCGCTGTTTTGCAGAACAATTTTCATAGCCTGCGGCTGGAAGTACGGAAGCAGGAGGGAACGATTCAGGCGGTTGTAGTAAAAGCGACCTGCAGGATAGAGGGAAATCGTTTTGAAGGAACAGCCGTCAGCTATTGGGAGGAGGAAGTCCTCGGTGAGCAGGTATTGTCGGAGAGAGGAAGTTATGAGCTGGTAATCCGGGCAGAGGGACAGGCGCATCAGTTCCTGGTACGAGACGGTGAAAGCCTGTATGTTCTGGCTGAGAACGTAGACGGAGGGTTCTTGGGATCAGAAACAGCCGGCGGCTTTGTCGGTGCTTATATCGGAATGTTTGCCAGCGGAAACGGCACGGATACCGGAAGAAGAGCAGGTTTTGACTGGTTTATGTATACGGGAAAATAAAATTTTTATCCTTACGATTTTTCTTTTCATTATACGTTATTTGTGGTATTCTATATCTATATTTTGGTGTGGATGCCTGTCGGATATTGTAAAAATATGGTTTTTGGTTTGTATACAGACAGGGTTTGCTAATATAGATGGAGATAAGGTATATGTGGAGAAAATATAAATTTTTTATCAATGAGTTTAGAAGCAGGAAGGTATTCCGTGCATGGCTGTATTCCTACCTGCTTCTTCTTGTTGTATCAATAATAGCAGGATTGCTGCTTTACAGCCTTGCTTTCCGCTATGTCAGGCAGGAGGCAGATCGCTCTCAACATCAGTCGATGGAGCGGAGGATGGATTCTTTGGACGCAGCGATTGATTCGGTAGCGGAAACGGCTCTTGCCGTGGCAAATAACAATAAACTGGTTTCTTTAAAAAAGCGGGAGACTTATACGGCGCGGGAATATGCTTTGATTCAGGAGTTAAATGCTGAGCTGTCCCGTCTGGAAGTGGTCAATAAGCATATTGATACCATCTGGATCAGTTTTAACCGAAGCGGCTATCTGTTGAGCGAGACTCTTTGGTATCAGCCGGATTGGTGTGAAAAGGGACTTCTTAGTAAGATGGGTTTTACGTTAAAGCAATGGGAAGAGGTAACATCCGGTCAGCGGGAGAACGGCTTTTATATTAACCAAAGTGAGGAAGGAACCTGTTTGTACTATTTGTTTTCCTGGGCAGATCGGAAGGGAGACAGCCCGGAGGCTTCTGTTTTGATTTATTTTAAAAATGCAAATATACAGGAGCTGGCGGCATGGGCGGACAGCCAAACCTGGATGGTAACAAAGGAAGGAACTTATTTTTCTGCCGGAAACCAGGTTTTAGAGGAATCGGTTCTGCAGTTTGTAGAAAAGTCAGAAAAATCATATGAGATTATGAAAAGCAGAGATTCTTATATTAAAAAGCTGACTTCAAAGCGGTATGGTTATACGCTGGTGCATATGGTATCTAAGGCAGGATATTTAAAAGTAGTCAATCGTTTTTGGCTGTTTGTATGGGGCTATTTAGCGATTAGCATTTTGGCTGGCGGAGCCGTAGCCTTTTATTTGACGAGACATCATTATTCAGCAGTAGAACGGCTCTTGGCTGCCGCCCATAAAAGCCGCACACAAAGAACAGAGCGTAATGAGTTCCAGTTGATTGAAGCAGCTATCTGCCAGTTAGAACAGCGAAACCAAAAGTTAAGCCAGAACCGGGATAAAAAAGAGGCGGCTTTAAAAAGTATTCAAATGTCAGCCTTGCTAAAGGGCTGGAAACGTCTGTCGGAAACAGGAACGGAGGCATATGGAAATGTCGGAAGTCTGTCAGAATCGGGAAAGTATTTGCTGGTGGGCTTTGAACTGGAGCCGCAGGAAGAAGGAAAATGGGAAAATCAGGAAGCGGATTGGCAGGATATTTTGTATTTTATGATGGAAAATGTCTGTGAGGAAGTATATGGAGAGCAGGTAGGTTGCTACAGCGCCGCCGTAGACGGGTTATGTATCAGCTTGCTTTCGCTGCCGGATGCTAAGGAGGAAATAATAAAGCTGATATTGGAAAAGACAGAGCTAATCAGTTCTTTTTTCCGGGAAAAGGCGGATACGATATTGACAGGAAACGTGACGGAGATTGGACAGGGAAAGTCCTCTATTTTTCAGCTTTATGGGCAGATACAGGAAATGGTGCGGTTCCGGGACTGGGTAGGGACGAAAAAGCAAATCTTGGTATGGCAGGACTTATATCAGTGGCAGGACGAGGAGGAAAAGCAGGAGTATAAACTTTATCGGAGCATTGCTGCTCTGCTGGAAAAACGCAGCTACCAGGAAATTCAAAAGGTATTGGCTGCAGAATACAGTCCGGGACTGATCGAACGGTCGGAGGAGACGGAGCCGACCAAGGAAAAGCAGACGAAGGGGAAAAAGAAATCAGAAGAAACAGCAGTTCCGATCCTGAATAATACGGTGCTGGCGGGACGGATTCAGGAATATATTCAGGAGCATTTTTCCAATCCGGAGTTAAACGTAAACTGGCTGGCAGAATATTTTGAATTGAGTCAGTCTAATTTGTCGCAGATTTTTAAGCGTTACTATAATATGGGACCGTTGGAATATATCCACCGCCTGCGTCTGGAGCTGGCAAAAAAATACCTGGCAGAAGGGGAAAGCATTGCACAGATAGCAGAGAAGGTGGGCTATTATAGTACACGACCGCTGATTCGCTGTTTTAAGCAATATGAAAGCATGACGCCAAGCGAATACCGGGAAACACATAAGAATGACAAAGCATAAATAATAAAACATAAAAGGGAGTTAGGAAAACACATAAGAAAACTCGAAAAAGATGTAAAAAATATTAGGCGTAATAAATCGTCAAAGGATGATTTATTACGCTGTTTTTCTAAGAACGAACGTCATAAACTGGCAGTTTTCAAGAGAAAAAAGCTATGCTACACTATATCTCGCTTACGGGGGATAAAATAATTTTTTTATCCCACTATAATAGTAAAGGAGAGAAGTAGTATGAAAAAAGTAGTAGCACTCTTACTGGTTATGGTAATGGCAGTAGGACTTCTGGCTGGCTGCGGCAATAAGGAGAAAGGGAGCAGTCAGAACGACCAAAAGCAGGAGAACCAGAATCAGGGAGGGAAGGAGGATAATTCTTCTAATGAAGCAGATACACCTTCAGGGGAGGTGGCAACCAGGGATTATTTTCCGGTACCAGAAAAGGAAGAATTATCTATTTGGTATTGGTTCAGCAACTCTTATATCACGGATCCAAACGAATTGTATGCGTTCCAGTGGCTGGAAGAACAGACCAATGTGCATATCAATTTCCAGGTAGTGAATGCAGCAGAGGCAAACGAGAAATTTGGATTGATGCTGGCAGCAGGAAGCTATCCGGATATCATTCGGGCATGTAACGGCTACTATCCAGGCGGTTTGGAGAAATCCGTAACAGATGGTGTGGCGATTGAACTGACGGATTTGATTCCGGAGCATATGCCAAATTATGAAAGAATCCGCCATAGCAGCGAGCTGTTGGAAAAAAACACCAAGACAGACGACGGAAAACTGGTGGGAATCTGGTCAATCGCATCCAATAACTTAGAGCCGCAGGGAGAAATGATGTGGACAGGTCTGGTAGTGAGACGGGATTGGCTTGATGAATTGAATATGGAAGCGCCGATAACCATTGCTGACTGGGATACTGTGCTTTACGCGTTTAAGGAAAACTATAATTGTGAAGCACCGCTGATGCTGGCAAAGGACGGTGTGAATACAACAGGCGCCTTCTTAACTGCTTATGGAGTATATCCGGAGTGGTATCAGGTAGACGGAAAGATTCTCTATGGTCCGATGCAGGACGGTTATAAAGAATACTTAGAACTGATGGCTCGCTGGTATGCAGACGGAATCATCGATCCGAACTTCGTAACCAACGACGGTGATATTGCTTCTCCGAACGAGTATATGGGAACCGGACGTGCCGGAGCAGGCGGAACCATCTGGAACTATGCAGCCGACGCTTACAAGACGCAGGGATTTACAGATGACGAGGATTTTTATTTAGAAGCAGTACCGAGCCCGGTATTATACGAGGGAGAACATGCAGGAAACGCCTTTGTCAGCGCAAGCAGCGTTACCAAAGAGGCGCATGTTATTACCTCTAGCTGTAAAAATGTCGAGCTGGCGCTTCGCTGGATGGATATGTGGTATGAGGATGACGTGACATTGGTTTGCAGTTACGGAAAAGAAGGAGAAAGCTATGTCGTAAATGCAGACGGTACTTATAGCTTTACGGATGAAGTTATGAAGAATCCGGACTATTCTCCAATGGATGCCCTGAAAGTAAAATGGACGCCGACCAATTCCGATATGGGATTGTTTAACTGGGCTTATTATGAGCCGCTTTATTCGGACAGCGAGTCCTTCCAGGCAGAATACGTATGGAACCAGGACGATATGAAAGATTCTATCTCCACCAGCGTTTCTATGACCGAGGCTGAGAATAACGAATACAGTACTCTTTATACTGATATCAAGACCTTAGTGGACGAAATGACTGTGAAGTTCATTATGGGAAGCGAGCCACTGGATAATTTCGACAGCTTCCGCGACGGTTTAAAGACCTATGGTGTAGAGCGGTGTGCAGAGCTGTGGCAGGCAGCCTATGACCGGTATTTGGCTAGGTAATAGCTAAAAGAACCGTTTTTCATAGGGAAGGTTAGGCAGGGAAGGGTTAGCCGCTTCGTTGGCTGACCGGAGGGCTTGCCGGAAAACAAATAATGGAAAACCAGGAGGCACAGAAGCGGGAAAGGCTTTTGTGTCTTTTGGTTTTGAACGACCGTTTGCTGTATAATTTTTGCATAGATTGCAGGCATAACATTATTTTGGAGAGGTTGATTTTACCAGAATAGATACATCTAAAGAAAAAATGAAAAAAAGATGAAATTTTTTTAAAAAAATGCTTGCATTTTGAAACAACATCGGTTATAATAGTTCTTGCGTTCAGGAAAGAACGCAGACAATCAGGAAAAAGCGCGATTAGCTCAGTTGGTAGAGCACCTGACTCTTAATCAGGGTGTCCAGGGT
>CAJUFW010000135.1 GCA_910585655.1 uncultured Lachnospiraceae bacterium | reverse complement strand
CAATCAAGATAAGCGTCAGCCGCCTTCATCCGGCGCCAGACAAGGCAAACTTTTACCACGCCGACGATAAAGAGGTCAAGGAGCTGGCAGAGAGTATTGAGCTAATCGGTCTCCAACAGTATCCTGTCATCCGTCCGATAGAGGGGACAGACGATTATGAGGTAATTGCAGGGCATAAGCGGAGGCTTGCCCTGCTTCGTCTCCTAGCCGAGGGAAAAACCGAATACGAGCTAGTACCATGTAAAATAGTATCACCGGACGAGATCCAAAACGAACTAATCCTAATCTTTACCAACTCTACACAGCGCGAACGCACGGACTACGAAAAGATGAGGGAGATCGAACGGGTAAGGGAACTCCTTACAGAGTACCAGAAAACCCACGAGTTGCCAGGGCGGAAGCAAACCTTGATCGCGGAGCTGCTGGGAACTAGCAAAACCAAAGTCGGAACCTTAGATAACATCAATCATAATCTAAGTGAGCCGTTTAAGGAGGAGTTTGCCTCTGGTAACATCAGCACCAGCACGGCTAACGAGATCGCAGGTTTAAAAAAAGAGAAGCAGCAGGAACTATATGAGAAGTACCAGGAAACCGGAACGGTACAGGCGAAAGAGGTAAAAAAAGAAAAGAGCCGAGAGATGACAAAAGAAGAGCTAGAAATTCTTTACGAGTGGCTTGAAATTTGGTCAGAGACGGAAATCACAGAGAAGCAACTCAAGGAAGCTCACGGCAGATCTTATCATGGCGGAAGTGCCAAAAATGGAATTCATTTTTCCTGTAGCCCTTACGGAGTAAGAACAAATCAAAGCAGGGATATGGCGTGGAAGCGGGTAGCAGAAGCACTAAAGGAAATCCAGGAAAGAAAGAGAGAAAGGGAACCAGAGGAAGCCCCAGACGTGCTTTGTAGTACCTGCAACCACGAAGGGGAGTGCGCGGGCAAGAAAACGCACGAAGATGGATGCCTAGGCTATGAAGAAAGAAGGAAAGAGCCAGAAGAGTATGGGCTGGCAGAGGTAAGTAAACTCCTGCAAGAGTATAAAAAAGGCAGTTTTCCGCCTGGCCTGTTACAGACCAGAAAAATCATTGTAGATGCGTTGGAACTTTTGCGGAAAAAACTGGAAAACAAATAAAGGAGGAAGGCAGAGGCATGAAGTTTAAATTTAACCGAGTGCTTTATAAGCAGATAAAGAAACTCGATCATAAGCAGATGGAAGAATATATCTTCGGCATATATGATAAGGGATTTGAGGCTGGAAAGAAGGCAGCAGGCGCAAGCCTGCACCTTTCCGATCTGGAAACCGCGATCCGGGGCATAAAGGGGATCGGAGAAAAGAAGGGCGCTGAAATCATGGAGGTAATCAAAGATTTACATAAGGAGGCGAACGAACATGTTGACTGAGCAGGTAGAAAAGGCAAAGCGGGAAGGAAAAAAGCTTATCACTGCAACCGGGACATGTAGGTTTTGCAAACAGTTAGCCACGCTAGAGACACTAGAGGAGTGGACACAGGAAGAGATAGACGAACTTATCACGGAAACCTGTGATTGTGCGTTTGCAGGCGATTATACCCACAAGAAAAAGCAAAAAGAAAGAGCGCATGATAAAATTGAAATGCTCTTTGTCAAAGATGAAACTGTTGTAGTGTATGAAGATACTGTAGAATTGCTTCATAAAGCAGTTTCTCCGATTTGCGAAGGAAACATACAGTCTATCACAGTAGATACCGGAAAAGGCATCAAAGGAAAGATAAACATCACTGCAAAGGGAAAAATCAAAGTAACCAGGATGATTGCAGATACCAGCGCATACGAGGCATAGAAAGGGGAGCATATGACAGAGCAAAAAATGAAACAAATCAATTCATGGTTTAAAAACGTAAATAGTCATCATCTGGAAATGCAGGACAAGATGGCCATAGCAGGAATCACAATGGAGATGCTGGAAAAATTGGAACCGTTTTATGATAAGTATAATAGTGACGGTAATAGCAGCAAAAACGGGAGGAAATAAAATCGTGAATCGAAAGCAGCGAAGAGCATTACAGAAAGGAAAACTAAAAGGTTCGAATTTGAATAATCAAAAGCAGGCTCAAGAGATGCTGGAAAATTTACCGATTGCTACTATTGTAGCTGGAATCAATAATAGTTTGGATATTCTGCAAAAAAGAGGAATGCCAATTTGGGACTGGGACGAAAAAAAGCGGGAACTGTATAGGCTAAAGATCTTCGGTGGAAAAATTTATTTTCTGGCAGCAGAATTGGACAGAACAGAGCAGTAAAGGAGAGTGAAACCGGTGGAACAAAGAAACGGGAAGCAGGAAACTGAGCAAAAGAAGGAAAAGGAGTTATTAAAAAGATATTTAGGTCAATACTATGCCGGACGGATAAAAAGAGTGCAGTTGGAAAGGCGGTTAAAAACAATCCAGCGAGAAATGGAAGCACCAGTAGGAGGAATCGGATATTCTCCTGTTAATTATAGGAATAAAAACAGTATAGGACCAGGCGCTGCTTCCTTTGTCTATCGGATGGGCGAAATCGAAACACGAATACAGGAGCAAAAAGAAAAGATAGAAAAAGCACTGTTAAAAATCATGGATATCATGGATTTTCTGAAAGAAAACAGTACAGAACGTATGGTATTAGAACTACGATTTATTGATTGTAAAAAATGGGAAGTCATAGAAAAAGAACTACATTTAAGCCGGAGGGCATGTTTTGATTATCAAAATAGAGCATTGGAAAGGCTTTTGGAGTTTAAAAAAGTTCAAACAATTTTAAAGGAGTATGAAAAAAGAGATTAAGAAATATAAGAGATTTAAAAAATTTATGTATTGACATTTTGTAGCTCATAATATATAGTAATTATGAGCTACAAAAAGGAGGTGAAAAAGTGGCTGATAAAAAGCCGGGTAGACCAACTTCTAATCCTAAATCGAAACCCAGACAAGTAAGATTGGATGAGGAATGCAAAGAAATTTTAGAAAAATATTGTGTTCAGGAGTCCATATCAGCAGCAGAGGGAATACGGAGAGGGATAAAGAGGTTAAAACCGGATATAAAGAAATAGAGCGTTGTCACCCTGAGAAAGTTACAAACGCTCTATCTGTTACACCGAGGTTTCCCTCTATGAAATAGTATATCATAAAGGGGAATCTCTTTCAAGAACAATTTTGAAGGAGGTTTAAGTTTATGGCAGAACTTGAGCAAACATTATCATCTATCGAGATTTCGGATATGATAGAGAAAGAACATAGTAAATTGTTGAGAGATTTGCGGAGATATATTGAACAGTTTAACGAAGCCAAAATTGGATTTGTTGATTTCTTTAAGGAAAGTACCTATAAAGACGCAAAAGGCGAAACCAGACCTTGCTACCGTATTACAAAGAAAGGCTGTGAGTTTATCGCCCATAAACTGACAGGGATAAAAGGAACCATCTTTACAGCTAGATATATCAACCGTTTCCATGAAATGCAGGAGAGTCTTTCAAAGAAAAAGGTTGAACCGGAATTGCCGTGGTTTATTCACAGATTCAGAGGAAAATATATCATGCTGTTTCGAGATTTTAAGTTGATTACAGGCGTGGAGATTTGCGGAAATTATACAGCAATGGAAAGGATAGACAGATTGCAAGGTGGTCTGGATTATAATGCTTTTGGGTGGTATACAACGGTCAATATGAAGGAATTTAAGAAGGAATACGGTTTCGACTATGGGCCTGATAAATGTATGATGTATCTTTATCCACATGGAATTGAAAAAGCATTGGAGATATACAGACGAGAGAGTGGAAGAAAGATAAATCAAGAAGCCTATGATATGATTGTAGATGGATTAAAAGCTATCGAATCACCTAAGAAAAAGGTAGCAATAAAAAAACACTATGTTTTACCTGTTCATATCAATATAACTTTGAGACAAGAAGCAATGTAAATAATAATACAGCGTAAAAGAGTTGAAAATTTTTTAAAGTCTGCATTCTATTGCACTATCAAGTATGTTAAAATGGTAGCATGGGAAAGCAAGGAAGCAGAAGCCTACAAAGTAAGCCATAAATACCGCTACCAAAAAAGTAGCCCTCTATATCATGAAAAGGTATAGAGGGCTATTTTATTGCATTCATATGGTAAAGCATATCACAACAAGCACCTATGAGGCAGCCATATCTTATACAGCAAAGTAGTAGAAAAGCACAAGGCAGGAAGCAAGAGGCACGGTTAGGCAAAGGACAGGGCAGGAAAGAAGCAGGAGGATACTAGCACAATATCGAAGCAAGCACAGACAGATAGGTAGCAGACAATAGAGACGATTAGCTTCCGAACAGTGTTCGATAAAAAGGTACTTTGTCGAACAAATATTTGGTACGGGGCGAGGAAGGCGCGGTGTTTTTGTCTGTAAAATGAATTTTTTTGGGTGACTTCCTTCCGCTTTTGGAGGAGGTGGAATAGAATTGATCGTAAATCAAAAGCAGTTGGCACAGTGTCTTGGTATATCAACAAGACAAGTGCGGAACCTCCGACAAGAAGGGATGTTTCAAACTGTAAATGGAGACAGAGGATACATCCTTGAAACCTGTATCCAGGAGTATATCAATTTTAAAATCAATGCGGAAATGGGAAGGAGTGCAGCGATATCCATTGAGAAAGTCAAAGCGGAGCATGAGGAAGTAAAGAAAAATATATCCGTTATGAAGCTGCGGAGACTGAGGAGAGAGCTACACGAAGCGGCAGACGTAGAGGCTTTTTTATCTGATATGTTGATACGTTTTAAGAACCGGCTTTTGTCCTTACCGGTTAAAATGGCGATGCAGGTATCTGGCGAAAAAGACCTGAACCGAATTATACAGGTTTTAAATGATGGAATGCTAGAAGCATTGAAAGAACTTTCGGAGTATGATCCAGACGAGATCGATCAAACAGAATTGGCTATGACAGATATAGAGGACTTAGACGAGGATGAGGAACTATGAGCCAGAGAAGCAGATCCAGAGAAAAAACCAAAAATCTTTTTATCAGGGTCATACGAAATGCACTCCGTAGCCAGGAGCCGCTGACAGTCAGCCAATGGGCAGAAAGGTTTCGTGTATTAGATGATTCCAGCAATTTGGCGGGAAAGTGGTCAAATGATATCACGCCATATTTGCGGGAAATCATGGACACTTTAAACGATCCGGATATTCGAAGGACATTTTTTTGTAAAGCGTCGCAAATAGGCGGAACCGAAGCACTGGTGAACATGCTTTGCTATATTATCAGTCAGTCACCCGCGCCGGCGATGATTGTTTATCCAAATGACGATTTGGCGAAAGATATCTCCAACGATAAGTTGAAACCGGCTTTCCGCCTGATACCAGAAATAAAAAAGCTTTTTATGGAAAACAGCTCCAAAGAATTGCGCCTGAAATTTAAAACAATGGTATTATATTTGCGCGGAGCAGGTTCTCCGTCTAAACTGGCATCAAAACCAATTAAATATTTGTTTTTTGATGAGATTGACAAAATGGGAGGAGCATCGAAAAAAGAAGCTTCCCCTTACAATCTGGCATTAGAACGTACTAAAACATATAAACCATTGGAAAAAGTATATGCCTGTTCCACACCGACACTGAAAAACAATTATATCTGGGAACTCCATGATACAGCAGATGAAGTCAGACATTATTTTGTACCATGTCCATATTGTGGAGAATTCATTGAGCTTGTATATAATCAGATCGTATTTGAAAAAGACGAAGAAAAAACGATGAGTAATTACGAGCGGGCCCAGACTGCGGTATATGTCTGCCAGGAGTGTGGGTGTGAAATTTTTGATACCGATAAACCGGGAATGCTTCGAGACGGAGAGTGGAGGGTTATAAAAAAACGAGGAGTAGGAAAGCCGAAGTCAGTAGGATTTTGGCTTTCTTCTTTATATAGTGTCTTTTTAAAATGGGCGGACATCGCAGAAGAACATTTGAACTCAAAAGACGATCCGGAAAAGCAACAAAATTTTGCAAATTCCTGGTTAGCAGAACCATGGGAGGATACAAAACTGAAAACAACGGAAGATCTGGTGATGGAAAGACAAACAGAACTTCCGGAGTTTGTGATTCCTGGATGGGCAAAGTTACTCACAGCAGGGGTTGACGTACAAGAGACAAGTCTGTATTACAGTATTCGTGCTTTTGGAGAGTATACGACAAGTCAAAATATTACGCACGGGCAGGTATTATCCTTTCAGGATATAGAAGATGTGATGAATCGCGAATTTTATACCGAGGATGGACGGAAGATGATAGTAAATCTTGCGTTGATCGATTCTGGATATCAGGCAGATGCTACCTACGATTTTTGTATTGATAATTCTGATTGGGCCTTGCCTTGTAAGGGCGCCAGTAACGGAATGCCAGATCGGTATAAAATCAGTAAAGTGGATAGACCAAATTCAAGAGCATATGGAATGCAGCTGGTTCTTGTAGATGGCGAAAGGTACAAGGATTCTATCGCAGCCAGAATGAAAAGAGAAAATGGTCAGGGAAGTTGGATGGTTTATAAAGACTGTGATCGGGAGTATGCTTTGCAGGTTACATCAGAACATAAAGTGTATGAAAAATCTGCAAACGGAAACCGCAAACTAAAATGGGTGCCAAAGTATTCCCATGCAGATAATCATTTCCTTGATTGTGAGGTTTATGCAATGGCAGCAGCTGAAATATTAGGCGTTCGTAGTTTGCATTTAGATAGTCAAAAATCAGAAGAGCCAAAGAAAGAAACAAAAGCATATACACCGGAAGAGGACTGGATTATGCAAAACGAAAACTGGTTATAGAGGGGTGGAAGCGATGGGAGAACAACTGACACCACAGGAATTATTGAAGCAGGTAAATCAGGCAATCGTTAATATTACAGTTGGAGGGCAATCGTATCAGATAGGCTCTAGGAAACTGACGAGAGCTGATCTAAAAACGTTATACGATATAAAAAATGACCTTATGGCACAGGTGGTCGGAGGGACGCCGGGGCTTTTAGATGATTGTTCGGTAGCTGTTTTTGACAGGAGATAGGAGAGAAAAATGGGAAATGTATTAGACAATATTATTGGGTATATTTCTCCAGCAGCAGGAGCCAGAAGGGAAGCCTGGCGTCAACACTTAAAAGAACAGCGTCACTATGATGCCGGGAGTTATGATCGCCTGAATGCTGCCTGGACAGCTTATAATCAGAGTGCGGAGCAAACAGATCGTTATAGCCGAGATACGATAAGAGCCAGAGCGCGTGACCTAGAGCGAAACAGTGACATGGCAAATTCCATCATAGGAGCATACCGACGTAACGTGATTGGTCATGGATGGATTTTGCAGGCTAGAACCAACAGCGAAGCATTAAACAAGCAGATTCAGGAAGCGTGGCGAGAGTGGTGCAAACGTAAAAACTGTGATATCACAGAAACACAGAGTTTTAATCAGATGCTTAGAATGGCAGAACGCCGGAAAAAGGTAGACGGAGGAATTCTGTTCAAAAAATGTTATACCGAAGGCGGACTTCTTCCGTTTAAACTTCAGGCGCTGGAAGTTGATGAGTTGGACACTGGACGGATAAGCCCACATAATCCAAATCATCGAGTAGTGGGAGGAATTGAACTAAATACTTGCAACAAGCCAATGGGGTATTGGATAAAACAATACAATCTGGATGGTTTTGGACAGACAGATTCCATATATGTTCCGGCGAAAAATATGATTTATTACTATACAAAAGATCGTCCCTCTCAGATACGGGAAATGAGTGACATGGCAACCACCATTACCAGGATACGAGATGCCAACGAATTCATGACGGCTGTTAGTGTAAAGGAACGCATTGCCGCCTGTCTGGCGGTTTTTGTAAAAAGAATCATTCCAACAACAGGCGGTTTTAGAACAATGGACGATCCAAAAGGCACGCGTCCGAGGGAAGATTATGAGGGAAAAAGGATAAGTCCTGGCATGATTAAAGAGTTAAATGCCGGAGATGAAATTCAAGTAGTGAATCCGACAGGACAGGCGACAGATGCAGCGAGCTATATTAAATTGCAACAACGTCTGATCGGAGCCGGGCAGGGGTTATCGTATGAGGCAACAAGCCGAGATATGAGCCAAAGTAATTATAGTAGTGCCAGGCAGGGAATTATTGAAGATGAGCAAACCTACATAGAGGACATAGAACTGTTACAAGAGGTAGTAATGGATGAGGTATACGAAACCTTTATCATTTCTGGTGTTCTTTCTGGTTTGTTTCATATTTCTGATTTTTGGGAGAATAAGCAAAAATATTTAAAACATGAGTGGGTAGCTACACCAAAAAAATGGATTGACCCAGCAAAAGAAGCTACAGCAAACAAAGTTGCTTTACAAACAGGACAAAAGACATACCAGCAAATTGCAGCAGAGAATGGGAAGGACTGGAAAGAGCAGATCGATGAAACTATTGCTGTTTTAGAGTACGCCAGGGGAAAGGGCTTGGAGATGGGAGGTGTAATATTTGATAGAACAAAATCAGAGCTTGTACCAGCAGGGGATGAGCAGGAGACAGAAACAGCATGTTCAGATATCGCCGCAAATCAGATCAGTGGAGAACAGCAACCAGATACAGACGAAAACGAAGGAGAGTAAAGGGAAAAACCAGATAAGGGCGTTTCGTGCAGCAACGATCCGCGCTATGGAAGGAGAAGGGAATGAGCGGAAATTCATTCTTTCTTTTTCATCAGAAGAACCTTATGAGCGTTACTGGGGAAAGGAGATTTTAGATCATAACCCAGAAGCGGTTGACCTGACCAGACTTAATACAATAGGCGTTTTGTTGTTTAACCACAACCGGGATAAGGTGATAGGAAAAATCAATCGTGCCTGGATTGAGAATCAGAGAGGCATGGCTGAGGTGGAATTTGACACAGATGCGGAAAGCGAAGTTATTTTTCAAAAAGTAAAAAATGAAACTCTCAAAGGTGTTTCTGTCGGATATCAAATCGGAGTAATTGAGGAGGTTACAGCGAATAAGGTAAGCACCGACGGAAGATTTAACGGTCCCTGTGATGTTGCAAGGCAATGGATGCCATATGAGATAAGCGTTGTAAGTGTTCCAGCAGATGCAACGGTGGGGGTAGGCAGAGAGATGATGGGGGAAACCTGTCAAAACATTTTTACTTGTTTTGAAGCACAACTTCAAATAAATAAAAACAGAAAATAGGAGGTATAGGAGAATGACACCAAAACAGAGAAAAGAAGCCGCTATGTTAAGGCAGCAGGCGATTGTAAATGCTGCCAGAGCGGACGGCAACCGTGCGCTGACGGCAGAAGAGCAGGCACAGTTTAATTCCCTCCAGAGGGAGATCGACGAAGCACAGGAAGAGATCGATGCCCAGGAAAGAGGACTGGCAGGAGGAACAGGAACGTCAGATGCTCCGCCGTCTGTTCAGCCGCCAATAATTCCACCTGCAGAAGGACAAGGAAGAGAGACAGAGGCAGAGCGCAGTCGAGTAACAGAGATTATGGCACTTTGCCGGGATTTTGAGGTAGATCCGACAGAGTATATTCGTAACGGTTCCAATTTGGACACAGTACGTAGCGCTATTCTGGACGGAATGAGACAGACAGGTTCGCCGGTCAGTGTACAGGTGACGAGAGATGAAAACGATACATTCAGACAGCG
>CAJUFW010000134.1:2325-9668 GCA_910585655.1 uncultured Lachnospiraceae bacterium | reverse complement strand
ACGAATAAAACTAAAGCCTAAAGATTATACTTATACAGAAGCCAAAAGTATATTGTCTCAACTGGGATTTATAGAATATCATAAAGGAAAAACATCGGGTTCAAGAGTTAAGTTTTATCGAGAAAAAGATCAAAGGATTATTTTATTGCATAAACCGCATCCTGATGATACTATGAAACCTGGAGCAGTAAGGGAGTTACTGGAGTTTCTATTGAATTTGGGAGAATTATAAAAATGCTGAAAAATATATTAGAATATAAAGGCTATCATACAAAAATAGAATTTGATTCAGAAGAACTTGTACTTAGAGGAAAAATAGAAGGAATAAATGATCTCGTAAATTTTGAATGTAAAGATATAAAAGATGTAGAAAAAGAATTTCATGAAGCCGTGGAGGATTATTTGGCATTTTGTAAAGAAGTAGGAAAAAAACCAGATAAAGAATATAAAGGAACTTTTAACATACGCATAAGTCCAGAGCTGCATAAGCAGTTAGCAAATATAGCAATGAAACATGGTGACACATTAAATACTTCTGTAGAAAAAGCGATTCAAGAATATGTTTTGGAGAAACATAAATCCGAAAAACAGTTGCAAAGCACAATCAAAATATTAGCAAAAGAATTGAAAACGGAATCAAAATATGAATATAACAAAAAATTGCTGAATCAGAACGATAAAATTATTCCATTTCATAGTAATGTAAAAATGACATATAGTGAGGAGATGATGAATTAATGATTCCTAATTTAATAGATTATTTTGAAGCGGAACAAGAATTTTATTTGGATAAAATTTTGTATAACAGAATTGATAAAAAGGAACACGCAAACGAATATTCATTGAATTGTATTGATAATATTGAAGCTGCTGTAAATGAAAATATCGTAAAATTAACGATAACACGAGCTTTAAAATTTGATCCAGAAGAAATTTTTGAACTATCACTATCATATGGCGCAATCCTCAAAATAAAAAAAGAAAGAAAAGAGGAATATGATTGGGATAAAATCAACCTTGCAGAAGAATTTCGAGAAAATGGAGAATTTGTACTGGGAAACCTGATGAGCCGAATATCATTACTAATTGCAGAAATCACGTCTTCTTTTGGACAGATACCTCTTATATTGCCACCTGCAATCGCATCCAAATAACATCACGAATCTGTGCCACTATTCCTAGTCTAGCTATAAATGGCAAAACTAGATATCCAGCAATTTGCATTTCATTTATTGACCGATAAAATACATAAAAGGGATACCATAGCTGCTGCACTGCCATGGTATCCCCAAATTTTCTATCCCAAATCCCTATTTCAAGCTCTTACTTTAAATCCCTCCGCTCTACCCCACAAATCGACAGCACCGCACAAACCAGCGAGACAGTCGCCAACAGCAGCGGCATCACCATATTCCCAGCCATAGAAAAGTCTCCGATATTGGCTTGTGTCAGAAAAATCAACAGAAAGGAAGCGATGATGGTAGCCTTTGCAGACTGCATCGCCAGACCGACATAAAGGGCGATGAACCCCATGGAAACCGTGACGGCGGCTTTTATGGCTGCCTGAAGGTAAAAACCTATGTCCGCCATATCAAAGTCAATCGGGAAGGCTGGTTCTAAAAACTGCGCCCCAACCAGCAGCACACCGTATAACAGCAGCTTAGTCGTAAACAAGGCTGCCAGATTAAACAGCCAGACCGCAAGCATCTGGGAAAGCAAAATTTTCTGTCGTTTGATTGGATATAAAAACATCAGCGCCATCGTTTTATTCTGATAAGCGGCTACGAGAAAGGAAGCCAGCATCACCCCAGTAAACACCAAAAACGAAATACTGGTAAACATCTCGACCGTCGAGGAAAGGGTATGTTCTTCCTGTACCGCGTCCGGCTTGCCTGTATCTGGGTCATTGGCAATCCCCAGATAGGTAAAGGCAAACAGAAACAGGCTTAGTGCCGCCGCCAAAATCAGCGCGTTACGAACGTATTTTCCAACTTTATTCTTTTTCCACTCCAATTTAATCAGCTTCCACATCCTGATTCCCTCCTTCTGCCTCTTTGGTCAGCTTTAAAAAATAATCCTCTAAGGACTCTGCCTTGCGCTGAATTGCCGTTACCTCTGCCCCATGAAATACCAACGCCTTAGACAACTCCTCCGGCAGTATCTGGCTGTCATATACCCGGATGCTTCCCTCTTCGCCGTTACCGGATTCCATGATTTTAAAGTTCGTCAGCCCCAGCTTATCGCTTAACACATAAGCAGCTCGTTTGGTATGCAGAACCGAAAGTTCGATGTATTCCAGATTCCGCTCTTCCAGCTCATATTTGCTGATTTCTTTCCTCAGGCGACCATGATGAATAATCCCTATCGTGTCAGCCATACTTTCTACTTCGGAAAGGATATGGCTGGAAAGTAAAACTGTCATTCCATAGTCCTTGCAAAGCCTTTTTAAAAGATCACGGATTTGCTTGATTCCCACCGGATCAAGACCATTGGTTGGTTCGTCCAGTAAAAGTAATTCTGGTCTGCTTAATATGGCCCGTGCTATTCCAAGCCGCTCCTTCATCCCCAAAGAATATTCCGCCACCCGTTTTTTCGCCGCATTGGACAGCCCCAGCAGCTCCAACACTCTGGGAATACTGTCCGGCTCATAATATCCCATATATTCCCGGTGCAGCTCCAAATTTTCAAAGCCGGTCAGTTGTTCGTAAAAGGTCGGGAATTCCAGAATACATCCCATCCGCTTTAACGGTTCGTAAGACTTTGGCGTCAACGTCTCCCCAAATAGCTCTACGGTTCCGCTCGTCGGCTTCCAAAGATTGGTCAGCAGCCGCATCACCGTCGTCTTCCCAGCTCCGTTCGGACCGACAAAGCCATAGATTTCTCCTTTTTTTACATGCAGGTTTACGTCCGTTACCAGTTCCTGTCCTCCGATGGTTTTTGTCAACTGGTGTGTCTGTATCAGATATGTCATCTTCGTTCTCCCTTCTGAACGTTCCTTTTTCGCCCTTTGATCGCTTTTTTCTGCTTTCTTTCTGCTCTCTTATCGGAACCTTCCCCTGCATTGTAACAATTCCTATTTTCAAAATACTTTCGCAGATCTTACAAATTTCTTTCGCCAGACATCACAAATTATAGTACGTCGCCATTTCCTGACACAGCTCCTCAGAAATACTCTTTCAAAGTCACTCTATCGGCAGCGTTAGGGTAAACACTGTTTTTACATGCGGAATGCTTTCTAATGTCAGTGTCCCGCCCATCTGCTCCGCCAGATTTCTGGCGATCGTCAGCCCCAGCCCGTTTCCCTGAATACGCCGGTTTCTGGAATCTTCCATAGTAAAAAGCCGTTCAAAAACACTTTCTGCAAAAGCGGTATCAATTCCTTTTCCTCTGTCCGTCACCTCCACATAGACCTGTTTTTCTTCCGTTCGTACAAAAATACCCAGATAATGCCCCTCTGCTCCATAACGGACAGCGTTGGAAATCAGATTGTTTAAAATCCGCATGAAAGCTTCCCGATTTCCTTCCACAAAAACAGGCTGTTCTGGAATAACAGCCTCTACTTCAAATCCCTGTTCCGTTAAAATCTCATAGAAATCCAGTACACTTTCCCGACACAGCTCACTCAAATCCAGCCTTGAAAGCTCAATATCGGTATCCCCGGACTCCAGCTTTGCCAAAGTGAAAAACTGATTCATCAGATCCACTACCCCCTGCGCCTTTTGCTCTGTTTTTGCCAATAATTCCTCCGTCACGCCGTTTAAACGCATAATTTCCAAATATCCTAGCAAAACTGTCATAGGTGTTTTCATATCATGCGAAATATTAGACAGCATTTTTTTCGCAGATGCTTCCGAACGGCGAAACTCCGCTTTCAAACGCCGGTTTGTCACTAACAGCCGATTTGCCTGCGCCGCCAGCTTCATCACCTCTGGATACTTTGTAAATATTGTAATATGTTCCTCGCTGTCCCTATCCTGTATTTCCAAAAGCTTTTCCCCGATTTGCCGTAGCTGCGCCTCCTGTCGCTTTCGTACTGCCACTTCCCTGCCCCACAAAATCAGAAGCACCACCACGCATCCTGATAGCAGATATCCTTCCACAATATTCCCCTCCTGTTTTCATCTCTCACCAGCACTAAGTACAATCCCCTAGCTTATAGCCGATTCCCCAGACCGTTACCACACACGTTGGATGACGCGAATCCTCTTCCAATTTATTCCGCAGTCTGCTGATATGAACGTTGACTGCATTTTCATCCCCATAATAAGCATCGTTCCATACCAGAGAATAAATCTGCTCCTTTGTATAGACACGCTTTGGATGCTTTAGCAATAATTTTAAAATTTCAAATTCCTTTGCCGTCAGCTCTATCTGCTCCCCTTTACGCGTAACAGAAAAATCCATAAGATTCATTGTCAAGTCTCCGACAGAAAGCACTTCCTCCAAAGCCGGTTTTTCCAAAACAGGCTCCTGTTTTTTTAACAGGCTGCCTTGCTGCCGACTATACAAAGCGGCTCTGCGAATATTTGCCTTTATCCTCGCGGTCAGCTCTACCAGGGAAAATGGCTTCGTAATATAGTCGTCGGCTCCAAGGGCAAGTCCCAGCGTTTTATCTGTCTCGCTGTCTTTTGCTGAAACAATCATCACTGGCACAACGCTTTTCTGCCGAATGTATCCCATCACGTCCATACCGCTGATTTCCGGTATCATTAAATCCAGTAAAACCAAATCCAATTCCCCTACAGTGTCAAACAGACGGCAAGCCTCCCTGCCGTCTGCAGCACAAAGCACCTCATATTGCTCGGTCTCCAGATACCCCTTTAGCATCTCGCTGATTTCTATGTCGTCCTCCACCAAAAGAATCCTCTGCTTTTTTCTGTCTGATTGCATCTGTCTTACCTGTCCTTTTCCTATTCCATCATCGTTTCTGTCATTTCCAACAACTCGTTCAAATTTCCTGCGATATAATAAATAAAATCCGGATCATGAACATAACAAATGATCTGACCTGTCTCTCCCTCTTCACTTGGATCATAGTCTAACATCAAATAGAGCGAACCCTCATATTTGGCAAACGGAAACCAACGCTCACAAAACAGATACGGCTTTATCCGCTCATCTAACTGCTGCAGTCGTGCCTCCTCTATGATCTCCGGAAATTCTGCCATTTCACAAGTCTTATTCTGAAAATACGATTTAAGCTCTGTCATCTCCTGTAAGGATAGCAAACGATAACCGCATTCCAAATCTGTCTCCGGCCAAAACAGACGAATATAGCCGCTTCCGTTTTTATATTGATATAATTCTTGAAACTCTTTCGGCAGCTTGATTTGAAACTGCTCCTCAAACGCCTGCAGTTCCTCCGACGAAGCCCCAGGAATCGCGGCATATTCCTGCCAGTCCTCCTCCAGCTCTTCCTCATCAAGTTCCAGTTCCTCGGCATGTTCTAACATAAAACGCTCTATGTTCTTGATTCGCTCTCTAATCGTATTCATACAAGCCTCTTTCTCCAAAAAACTATTCCTGCAAAAACAAGTCAACCGCATCTGCTACAGCCTCTGCAATTGTATCCTGATAATCGTCGGACGCCATCCGCAAGTCTTCGTCAGCATTCGTCATATACCCCATCTCCAAAATCGTAGACGGAACCTGCGCCCAGTTAATCCCCGTCATCGTATCCGTTTCCCACACATACTGCTTCTTTGCTCCGGTCGCTGCCGTCACTTCATCCAGCACATAATCCGAAAGCCTGCGGCTCTCCTCATACCATGCCGCATTGTAAGGATTCGATGAGGTCTGGCAAATGGTCATCACCCCATTGACAGAGGTATCATTCGAGCCATTCGCATGAATCCGGATAAACGCGTCCGCCTGGTTTTCATTGGCAATCACCGCTCGTTCGCTGTTCGACAAATCTACATCATGGGACTCCCTAGTCATAATGACCGTATACCCTCTATTTTCCAATTCCTCGCGGATTTTTTCACTGACCTGCAGCGTCAGCTCATACTCTGCCAGCCCGCTTGCCGTCCCTCTCGTTCCTCCTGCCACTTTATTTTTCATCTCCGAAGAGCCTGGTCCGTTCGGCTCCTTGTTGGTATTTGCCTTTGCCTGATGCCCCGGATCAATCACAATGACATATCCCTCTCCTGATGCTCCCGATTCGCCTCCGCTGCTGTTCCCGACAGGCTTTGCCCGCAAGTAAGCGCTGGCAATATAGAGCAGATACCCCTCATAATAGACTGCGCTCCATTCTCCCTCGTCCCGGATACGGGATACCTCTGTCCACCTCGGCAGCTTGGTATAAACCGCTCCCTCTAAAGACGGCTCCGTCCGTACATTGACCCGCGCAGTGGTACGTACCGTCTCTAATCCCTCTGTCTCTCCATCATAAACCTCTGGTTCCGGGGCAGGTTCCTCTTCCTGTTCTAGCGCTTCTTCTGTCGTATTGGTGTCATTTTTTAGATCAGTTTCTGAATCAGAACCTCCTTCGGTATCCTTCTTGGAATCTTCTTCGTGATTCTCTTTTATTTCAGCCTCCGACGTATTTTCTGCAGGTTCTTTTTCTTGATTGAATTGCGTTTTGTCTTCCTCATCTTCCTCATCTTCCGCCTCGGTTTCACTGCCCTGCAAGCTGCCTTCTTCTGTCGTCTTGTTTCCGCTTCCATCCTCCGCCCCAGTCCCAGTCTTATCTGAGTCTGGGCTTTTTCCGCAGCCTGCCCATAAAAGTACTACCATACATATAATTCCCAAAGTTAAACTGTAACGATAGTTGTTCCATTTGTTGTTTTTCATACGATTGCCTCCACTAAAATTTTGTCTCCTAACAAAATCTCTTTTATTCCACTCTGCTTTCTTTTATTAAAATTAAAGCTAAGCATATAGCCCTTCTTCAAATGGTAATAGTCCAAATAATCCAAAAGCTGTTTTTCTCCCCGTTCATGATAAGCGTTTCCTCTCCAAATTTTCAGTTCAATCACAAACTGTTCCCCTCGATAATCTACTATTACGTCAGTACGCTCCATATTCCGCGTTCTTGCTTCAATATAATAATTCCCCACTCCATTGATAATCGGCTTTAGATAAAGCAAGAAAAATCTTCGCCCGTTCTCCTCCAAAAAAGATTCCTCTTCATCCGAATAAATATCTGTAAACGCTTCTACAAACCGTTCCAGTACCAATTCCATCTTCAAATGACCTTCCTGGATAAAACGATTTTTCTCCAAATCAGCCGCATCATAAATTTTACTATTTACAATCTCTTCCGACAAAAACAAATTATAAAGCCGCGTTTCAAAGATTCGATTTGCTATCACTGCCATTCCATCAACATTTTTTATAAA
>CAJUFW010000134.1:0-2315 GCA_910585655.1 uncultured Lachnospiraceae bacterium | reverse complement strand
TGTTTTTTTCAGTTCTGGAAAATCAGCCAATTTTTTGATCATATCATCAAACAAAGTATTGGATTCTGATAGTAACCATTTCACTGCTTCAGTCACACCTTCTTTTGTCCAGACTACCTTTTTTGCCATTTCCCTTTTGTTCATCAGTTCCTTTGGAAGTACCTCGTCCATCAATTGACAAAGCCTAGAAACTAAAAATGGATAACCCGAAGTATAATCATAAAGCAATTTAGCAATTTCCCCTATTTCCATCCCCGTTTGATAGTCCTTTTCATATTCAGCTAACATTCCTTTAATATCTGTTACAGAAAAACTCATATCTACTAAAAATTCAACTGCTACATTCCAGGGACTGTTTACTTTATGTTCTGCTTCCGTCCTAATTTTTTGCTTTATATTTTTCACATCATAAACCCCTGCCAAAATAACGGACTGAAAAGTCGGCGTCTGATCCCGATCGATATAATGTCCTCTCATCTGTGACAAAAAATCCAAAAATACCTGATTATTTGTTGCGCTGTCTATCTCATCAATCAACAAAACAATCGGTTTCTTGGACGCTTGACAGAGTTCACTGATATATTCAAACAATTCCAGCAATTCAAATTCAGCTTCCTTTTGCAACGCAAGCTGAAATACCTCAACAACATGTTCAAATGCTTCTGATTCTTCGCTCTCTGTTTTTTTACATGCTTTTAAAAACATTTTTGCAAACGCAGTTGAAAAAATTTGCTCATTCTTAAACTTTGCCGCCCCCAACAGTTGAAAATCCAAACTAATAACTCTATAATCCTGTTTTAAAAAAGAACTTAAGGCTCTTAAAATAGTCGTCTTTCCATATTGCCTTGCACGATTTATTGTAAAATAATCTCCCCTATCTACCATAGCTTTTATTTCTGCCAAGCGTTCCTTAATATCTACCATATAATGTAACTCTGGCTTACAATCTGCACTTGTATTAAATCTCTTTCCCATATTTTTATCTCCTCTTCCCGATTCTTCGAGATTTCTTTCTAATCTGCCATATTCCAATTTCGGATACCATCCCTCGTCCCCTTCTTCTAGTCCATGCTGAATCGGATAATAAATTTCCTGCTCTACCAACTCCAGTTTTCCTTTCTGATAACGGTAAAAGTCGGTTTTCCGGTCGTTGCTTGGACCATCATATTGAATTCCTATCGCCATCCAGTCCTCTTCCGGAGCCAGACTTGCCACAAAGAAATTATCCTCACACGGATTTTCCCCATGCTGTTCTGCTATCACATCCTCATAAAAATCCTTTTCATTGATACACAGATGTAGCTCCCCTGACACCGACATATTGTTTCTGACATACTCCACCCGAATTTCTTCTTCCATGCCATCTCCATCCAAATCTCCCTTTACTGTTTCCTCCAAAGGGTATAAGCCCCCCTCCAGCAAAGGAGCGTCCCCTTTTTCTCCTGTGCGTCAGTTGCAGTCCGCCCATACCCTGCCAAACAGGTTTACCTCTTTAAACAGCACTCTATCAAACAAAGTATAACATAATTTCCTGGTATAATCCACTTAAAAAACAGGTTTTTGCTTCCCAGCAGAGAAGATATTTGCTATACTATTCTTTAGAAAATACGATTTACACCTTACCAAATATCAAAGGAGGTTTACTCGAATGAAGCGAATCGGAATCCTATGCGCCAGTAATACGAAACTGGCTCCCTTTTTACCACATATCCCAGACGCCCATATTACCAAAAAGGCTATGCTGGAATTTCATGGTGGGCAGATTGGAGAAACGGAGATTGTAGCCGTCTACAGTGGCGTCTGCAAGGTAAACGCCGCCATCGCCGCCCAGCTACTCATCGATTACGGATACTGCCGCTCATGCAGAAATTGAGAACTTTGAAGCAAACTGTGAAGCAGCGTCCAAACGGGCGGCGGAAATCACTTTAGGGCTGTTAGAACGATTCGCAAATTTATAGCAAATTTACGCCAAATTTATACCAAAAGTATAATGACAAATCTTTTCCCATATGTTATAGTAAGGAAGAGAAGAAACGGACAGTTGCCCGGGAAAGGAACAGGATACCATGAAACATACCGCAAGATTCTATCAACCTATCAGTCTGTGCAGAAAAGAACAGCGCTATGACCTTAGTAACGATCATAGTCTCTTTTTCGTACGTTCTGATAAGGTAAGCAGATTTCGGTATCCCGCCTGAATTTCGTACCATAACGATTCGTTTTCTGGCCGCTTATCTTATAAGAAAGATAGGCGGCTTTCTTTGTATGATAGGAAAGTTCTCCGAACTTCCCTATCATACAAAAAGCCCTCCGGG
>CAJUFW010000133.1:3950-9710 GCA_910585655.1 uncultured Lachnospiraceae bacterium | reverse complement strand
TGAAAAATACAGCCCGCAAACAACTTCTGTTTTACGGACTGCATCTCATTTCTGTTTTAACCGAAGAGTCTTTTAAGCCAGTTTTGCCTTTGCAGTCTCAGCCAGTGCGGTAAAGCCTTCCGGATCGTTGACTGCCAGCTCTGCAAGCATCTTCCGGTTGACCTCTACGTTTGCCATCTTTAAGCCATACATAAAACGACTGTAGGACAACCCGTTTAATCTAGCTGCTGCATTGATACGGGCAATCCAAAGCTGACGGAACTGTCTCTTTTTCTGCTTCCGTCCTGCATAGGAAGCGGTCAGCGCACGCATTACAGACTGCTTTGCTACCCGATACTGCTTACTTCTGGCACCTCTATAACCCTTTGCCAGCTTTAATACCCGATTATGTTTCTTTCTGGCGTTCATACCGCCTTTAATTCTTGCCATATTTTTCCTCCATTCCAACTGCACACGCAGTTATACAAGCACTTTTCTTCTCTGCCTATCCTGCCCCAAACGGCAGATAAGCCTTTTTCTACCACTCTTACTTCTGTATCAACGCTGCCTAGCTGTACGGCATAACCTTTTTCATGTTCTTTAAATTGGTAGCGTCTAACTCAGTCGTCTTTCTTAAATTTCTCTTCCGCTTTGGAGATTTCTTTGTCAAAATATGGCTCTTGTAAGCCTTCATTCTCATAATTTTGCCGGTTCCTGTTGTTTTAAAACGCTTCTTGGCAGCGCTTTTGGTTTTCATTTTTGGCATAATTCATTCCTCCTATTTAAGTTCCGCATAAATCTTTTTCCTGCTGTTTAAGCCGAACCGCGTTCGGCTTGGTTCTTCAGCACTTAACGTTTCTCTCCTACAAACATAATCATGCTTCTGCCCTCCATTTTGGCGGGCTTTTCTACCACGGCAACGTCTGAAATCTTCTCAAAGAAATCATCCAGGATTTGCTTACTAGAAGCCACATGAGCCATCTCACGTCCTCGGAACCGAAGCGATACCTTTACCTTATCCCCTTTCTCTAGGAACTTCCTAGCCTGGTTTGCCTTGGTATTCAGGTCGTTCGTATCAATATTCGGCGATAAACGGATTTCCTTTACTTCAGTTGTTTTCTGTTTCCTTCTGGCTTCCTTTTCCTTCCTGGACAACTCATAACGGTACTTGCCATAATCAATGATCTTGCATACCGGCGGCTTCGCTGTCGGGGCAATCTTTACCAGATCCAGATTTGCTTCCCTGGCAAGCTTCATTGCATCCCTGGCAGACATAATGCCAAGCTGTTCTCCATTTTCGCCGATCAAACGTATTTCCCGGTCCCTGATCTGCTCATTAATCATTAAATCGCTAATAGTAGAGCACCTCCTAATTCCATTGCAGCTAGTTTGTTTGCTTCTACACGTCTTTCTTCTACTCGCCGCACGAGCCCCATGTCGCCGTCAAACGGCAAAATTCCTTATGCGGCTCTGTACATAGAAAAAACGTGGAAAGCAAAGTTATCCACGTTTCCATAGCCTGCCTGTAAATACTACAGACAAGCTTGTTATTTAACAGTAAACCACAGCCACAATTCCTTTCCCAAAGGATGTCTTATAACACTGCAAAAGGAACGTGTCAGGGTGGAAGCGGATACTTCACTTTTATAACACCCAGATAGCGCTTGGCTCTGGCTGTTCTAGGGTTGTATGTATAAATCCGGCAGCGTCCACAAAATGGCTGCCAAATCCCCGATACATACAGCTTCTATATTCTATCACAGGCACAAGATCAATGTCAAGGATTTTTTAAATTTTTCCATTCCGCCGTAGTGCGCTCCCACCCGGAGGGCTTTCCTATCATACAAAAAACGCCATAGACAGAAACTCATCTATGACGCTTTTATTACGGATACAGTTTTACTTTACATGGTTGCGAACATAAGCGCAATCGTCTGCGATACAGGTATCATGTTCGTCATAGAATCCTTCACGCTCTACCACCCAGAACGCATCGAAATCCTGCTCGTCCAAAGCATTTTTAATCTCCTGCCAGTTCATATTGGACTCCGGAGCGCCCATTTTACACTGCACCTGGAAGCGGTCGCCTTCTTCTTTCTCTGCAAATCTCTTCTCAAAGCCTTCCAGGATTTTCTGACGTTCCTCTAACGACATTTCTTTTACATTGGCAAACATGCCGCCTGGGTTTGGATTGTCTGCATGACGGGAAGCCGGCTTTTCTCCCGGTCCTGCTACCCTGGCATTTTCTTTTACATGGATAGAAATAATACGGTTTTTATATTTACGGATAAAATACGGCGGATACATACCGCCATTCTGCGCCCAGCCGCAATCCAATTGGGAATAACACTTGCTGCTGTTGTCAAGCAAATGCTCTAGCAAGCTCTTTCCTTCGTCAAAATAAAACTCCTGACTGTGGTTGTGATAACCGATTTTGATTCCGTAAGGCTCTGCCATCTCTGCCATCTGATCGAGCAAGTGCGCTACCTCAATCGCCTCTTCTTTGTTGCAAAACGGAGTTCCTGCCCAGATAACAGCCTGTCCACCGAGTTCTGCCATCTTCTTTACGATTTCCTCTGTTGGCTCAGCATGAATAGAAGTCACCTTCAGACCTGTCTCTGCCAGCCATTTTTTGATATCCTCCACATCGTTGTCCAGATCGACCGGCAGCAGCTCCACACTGTCAAACCCTAAGCTTTTGATCGTCTGAAACTTTTCCAGCAACGTCGGCCCCAATCCGAGATAGCTGGCAATCCCGCCAAAAGAATACGTACCGATTCCTAACTGCATAACAAAATCCTCCTTCTATCTTTGATCATTTTTGATAAAATCATCATAACATAGGCAGAGGGAAAAGGCAAGCTGCACTTCGTTCTTTTACCAGCGTCCAAACTCCGCCAGCTCCAGCCCTTCGTTTCGCTCCAACACGGTTTTCACACTCCATGGATGAGTAAATAGCAACAACGGATTCCCTTTCATATCCCGTACTTTTTTGGTGTCGCTTGTTACAGATAATCCAGCCACGTCGATATCCTGATTTTCAATCCAGCGAATATGCTCATATGGCAACGTATCCATTTTAATTTCTACATTATATTCCGATTCCAGGCGGAATTTTAATACATCAAACTGCAGCACACCGACCACGCCGACGATGATTTCCTCCATCCCCGTATTAAATTCCTGAAAAATCTGGATCGCACCTTCTTGAGCAATCTGCTCAATTCCTTTGATAAACTGCTTCCGTTTCATCGTATCCATCTGGCGCACTCTGGCAAAATGCTCCGGGGCAAAGGTCGGAATCCCTTCAAAACAAAATTTCTTTCCAAGCATACAAAGCGTATCGCCAATAGAAAAAATCCCTGGATCAAACACTCCGATAATATCCCCTGCATAAGCTTCTTCAATGATTTTACGCTCCTGTGCCATCAACTGCTGCGGCTGCGTCAGACGAACCTTTTTCCCTTGCTGCACATGATTGACTTCCATTCCAGCCTCAAATTTACCAGAACAAATCCGCATAAAAGCAATTCGATCTCGGTGCGCTTTGTTCATATTAGCCTGAATTTTAAACACAAAGGCAGAAAACTCTTCCTTTAGCGGATCGATACTGCCCACATCCGACATCCGCGGCATCGGCGAATACGTCATCGCCAGGAAATGCTTTAAAAAGGTTTCCACACCGAAATTCGTCAAAGCAGAGCCAAAAAACACCGGAGACAGTTCCCCACGGCTGACCTCCTCCATATCAAATTCCGCACTTGCCCCGTCTAACAGCTCAATTTCCTCGCATAACGTCTGATGGTTTAGGGCTCCGATCAGATCGTCTAAAGACGGATCCCCAATCGAAACCTCTACCGTCTCGACTTCCTTCTGCCCGGCGTTCGCTGCTGTAAAACGGGCAATCGTCTGGCTTTGTCTGTCATAGACCCCTTTGAAATTTTTCCCGCAGCCAATCGGCCAGTTGATCGGGCAGGTACGAATCCCCAGCACACTTTCAATTTCGTCTAACAACTCAAAGGTATCATTTGCCTCTCGATCCATCTTATTGATAAAGGTAAAAATCGGGATATGCCGCATCACACAGACCTTAAACAGCTTAATCGTTTGCGCCTCCACACCCTTAGAAGCATCGATCACCATCACGGCTGAATCCGCCGCCATCAGCGTTCGATACGTATCTTCTGAGAAATCCTGATGCCCCGGCGTATCCAGGATATTGATACAATACCCATCATAATTAAACTGCATCACGGAGGAAGTAACAGAAATTCCTCTTTCCTTTTCGATCTCCATCCAGTCCGATACCGCATGTCTGGCGGTTTTCCGCCCCTTGACCGAACCAGCCAGATTGATCGCCCCGCCGTACAGCAAAAGCTTTTCCGTCAGCGTCGTCTTTCCGGCATCCGGGTGCGAAATGATCGCAAATGTCCGCCGTTTCTCTATTTCCTTTGCATAATCCGCCATTGTTCTCTCCATTCCGGCAACCACCTTTTTACATTTTAATTTCCGGTAGGCATTTTATCCCATTTTGCTCTGGTTTGTCAAGATGGAATGCTCTCTGCTCATAATATAAAAAGGATCACCCGATATCTTGTTTTTATATAGCATCGTTTACCTCCCATTCGTATCTATATTGGGTTTTACTCTCACTTCACAATTTTTCCCGAAAAAAGCAATCCCATAAGATACAGTTTTCTCATAACCGTCATCGTTTAACTCCTTCTCATAACCCCGTTCGGCTATCTGCTTTAAAGCGTCCTCTGCTTTTTCTGACAACTCCTGATAACTTCCTGCTACCTTAAACTCTACCACATACGCCGTTTTCCTTCTGGACACCGGGCGGATAAACAGATCGGTTCTCCCTGTTCCGCCCTCCCGGTTCGATTTTACCACATAGCCGTCAATTCCATATAAAATCCCTGCTAAAAAGCCATGATAAAAGCTTTCATAATAATCATAAAAGCTGATCGTCGTCTGCAACATTTCTTCGATTTCTTCCTGCACTACCTCGGTATTTAACTCCAAAAAGGCGGTAAACAGACGACTCTGATCTCTCGCTTTTATCTGCTCATCAAACCACTCCAACACTTTATTGCGAAAAATATAGCGAACCTCCTCATTTGGAATCGTCAACGTCATATAACGCTGCCCCGCGTCCATCCGCTCTCCCTCCTTGCGGAAATATCCGGTAAAAAACATAAAATTCCAGAGGTTGTTTATACTTTTTTCCATTTCCCCATACGTAATGTCCTCATGGATTGGCTTTTCCACTGCCATCCCCTCTATCACCCTCTCCATCTCATCTTTTGTATCCTGATCTGCCAAATCAATCATACTACGGACAACGCTGTTCGAGCTAGTATTAGCCCAATACGGCATCGGAAATTCACTCCGATATGCCATCAGGTCACAGAGATATAAAATCACACTCCATGGATTATATACATGAGCATTGCCAAACAAATAGCCATCATACCATTCCTTGATCGTCGAATATTTTTCTGGTATGCCGTAATCCTCACACAACTTTTGTACCTCTGGCTCCGTGAAGCCGAAATATTCGTCATAATCCTTGGACAAAATTGAGATGATCCGCAAATTGTTCATCCCAGTAAAAATAGACTCCTTGGAAATCCTAAGACAACCTGTAATAACGGCAAATTCCAGATAAAGATTCGTTTTTAGGGCGGATTCAAACAAGGAACGGATAAAATCCACCATTTCTTCATAATAACCGTTAAAATAAGCGCTCTCTAACGGAACATCATATTCGTCAAT
>CAJUFW010000133.1:0-3940 GCA_910585655.1 uncultured Lachnospiraceae bacterium | reverse complement strand
GAGTTCAGACGTGTGCTCTTCCGATCTAAATTTCAGGGCATCACAATAACTCTCTAGCTCTGCTTTTTCTGTCATCAAAGAATAAAATCGTTCCTGATCCTCCTTTAACGCCAGTGTCGGCAGTAGAAACGAATGACGTCTAAACTCATCCGAAATTCCTCTCTTTAACATCGCAAAAGATGTTTTTATGTTCCTCTGCTTAACTGATTTTAAGGTCAGGTTGATCACCGGATAAGCCCCCATATGCTGTGTATACTTCGTTCCACATGCCAGAATATTTGTCCCCGCAAACAACGGCGTATCTGCTACCTTGTTTCCCTCCCGATCTCTTCTATCCTCAAAAAAATAGCGGATCATACTGACATTTAAAGTTTTTCCAAATCTCCTGGGACGAGTAAACAAATTGACCTCTCCCTTTTTGTCCAGCAGATCTTTGATCAGAAGCGTTTTATCCACAAAATAATATCCTGTTGTCACCAATTTTTCAAAATCATCTACGCCCACTGGTAATGGTTGATACATATTCACGTTCTCCTTCCCTGATTTGTTTTTCCTGAATGTTATCCCCCTTGCAGACGTACTCTACAAAGGGGATTTGCTGCCAGCGTCGTTTCCTGTATTTTTTTACTTTACCACAAAGGAATATCCTTTCTTTTTTGCATAGCGTTCTGCAACAGAATCTTTTTTCCCATAGATAACCAATTTATCACTGCAACCCAGAAACGCATATTCGCTAATCTTTGTTACACTGCTAGGAATGGTTACACTTTTTAAACGAGTACAGTTATAAAATACACTGCCGCTCACTGTTTTCACACCCTTTGGAATAGTCACATTTCCCTTAGCTGTTCTTCCATCTATCAAGATATGATTCACCACGACGAGCGGGTTCTTTTTTCGCTGTGCTTTTAACCAGGCGGTTCCTTCAAACGCTTCACTGTCAATCCGTGTTATACTGTCCGGGAAGGTCACATTCTTTAAGGCGCTGCAATCATAAAACGCTTCGTCATCGATCGTTTTTAATCCTTTTGGAAGTGTCACCTTTTTTAAACCGCTGCACTCACAAAATGCCCCTCTGCCAATCGTTGTAATCCCTTTCGGAAATGTTATGCTAGTTAAACTGCTGCAACGATAAAACGCAAAATAGCCAATTGTTCTCATGCTTTTTGGAATGGTCACATTGGTTAAGCTACTGCACTCCCAGAATGCTCCCTCTGGAATTGTTTTCACCCCTTCCGGAATTGTTATGCTTGTTAAACTGCTGCACCCGGAAAACGCATACGTTCCAATCTTTTTCACCGTTTTCGGAATCGTGACACTTTTTAAACTTTTGCAGTTATAAAATGTAGTGGTACTAATCGCTGTCACGCCTTCCGGGATCGTGATACTTGTTAAACTGCTGCACCCGGAAAACGCACTTTTGCCAATCTTTTTCACTCCTTTTGGAATTGTCACATCGGTTAAACTGCTGCACCCGGAAAAAGAAAATTCATCTATGATGGTCACACTGTCTGGAATCGTCACGCTCGCTAAACTGGTACACCCGGAAAATATTCCATTACCTATCCTGGTAACGCCGTCTGGAATGACAACCTCCCCTTTTACCATCGTCCCATCTATCAAAATATGATTTACGACTACCAGTGGATTTTCCTCTTGCTGTGTCTTTAACCAAGCTGTTCCCTTAAAAGCATTCTGACCAATCGTTGTTACACTTTCCGGAATTACAATATCGTTCAAACGGCTACACCCGGAAAACACGTCTGCTTCAAGCTCTGTCACACCCTCCGGGATCCTTATACTGGTCAGCTTTTTACACTTATAAAAGGCAGAATAGTGAATCGCTGTGATACCTTCCGGAAGTGTCACACTCTTTAAACGGCTGCACTTATAAAATGCCCTGCCCCCAATCGTTCTTTTCTCCTCCGGAAGCGCCATACCCTCTGGATAGCTTTGTCCGTCCGCTGCTGTCTCTTTCTCTGTTGTCTCCTTCTCTGTTCTTGCCACACAAACTAAATTGCTGCACTCAGAGAAAGCTTCCATACCAATCCTTTTCACACTGTCTGGCATCGTCACACTAGTTAAATTATTGCAGCCTGCAAACGCCCTTCCGCTTATCATGGTGACACCCTCTGGAATCAGGATATCCCCTTCTGCCATTTCCCCATCTACCAATATCGTATTTACCATCACAAGCGGGTTCTTTTGCTGCTGCTCTTTTAGCCAGAGCGTTCCGGAAAATGCAGCGGTGCCAATCTCTTGTACCGTTTCCGGAATCGCCACATGTTCCAGACTGCTGCATCCGTAAAATGCACTATCCTCTACCTTGAAATGCTTCACTGTGAATCGTCGTTACCTTTTTCGGGATTGTCACATCAGTTAAGCCGCTGCACCAAAAAAACATGCCATAGCCTATCGTAGTCATACTCTCTGGAAGTGTCACACTGACTAAGCTTTTGCAATTATTAAAGGTACGATTTCCAAGCTCTGTCATACCATCTGGAAACGTCACACTTTTTAAACTACTGCAACTGTCAAATACAAAACCCCCCAGCGCTGTCTTGCTGCCCAGGAAAGTCACACTCTTTAAACTGCTGCATTCAGAAAAGACCCAGTCACTGATTGTTGTCATACTCTCTGGGATTGTCATTTTGGTAAGACTGCTGCAGCCGGAAAAGGCGTTCTTTCCAATTTTTGTCATGCCGTTCGGCAGTGTTATATTTTTTAAACTGCTGCAATCGTAAAACGCATAGTCACCAATCTCTGTCACACCTGCCGGGATCGTTACCTTTGTTAACGCGTCGCACCCATAAAATGCACGCTCTCCAATCTTCGTTACTCCTTTCGGGATTGTCACCTTGGAGCCTGCTCCCTGATATGCTACTAATACTCCATTTTTAATCTGAAATGTTCCCTCTGCCGCCTGAACATGTGCCACCTGGCACATCTGGCACACCATCAGAAATATCAGGTACATTGCCAGTAAACGGCTGATTTTTTCTTTTCTCTTTCTGTTTTGTTCCTTCATTCTTTTTTCCTCCTTGCTTTCTCCAAAATATTTGAAAAAGAATTCCACAAAGTGGAATTCTCGCGCCGAGCGCGGTTGCCGGACGGCAACCTCTTCCATTCATACGAGAAAAAAGAACTGTTCCTTTGTATTCTCAAGTCTGATTATAGCATAGTTTCCAGCTCTTTACAAGAAAAAAGCCGCCAAAGAGGAAATTCCTTCCCACTTTTGACAGCTTTTTTCTTTTTCTCTTTTTAT
Source organism: uncultured Lachnospiraceae bacterium (assembly GCA_910585655.1). GTDB lineage: Bacteria > Bacillota > Clostridia > Lachnospirales > Lachnospiraceae > MGBC131033. The sequence continues at coordinate 675 of CAJUFW010000133.1, read as the reverse complement.
CCTTTTACAGCTCCTAACGCAATCCCTTTGGCAAAATATTTTTGTAAAAACGGATACACCAGTATGATAGGAAGCATCGCTACGAACGCAATCGCCATTCGGATAGAAGTCGTAGGAATATCCACAACAGCGCCGCCGGTAAAATCAGCGTTGTTTAACAAAAACTGCGCATCGGTAATCATTTTGTTTAGAAAATTCTGGATGGAATACCACTTTGGATCGGTCACATAATACAAACCATTGATCCAGTTGTTCCAATAATTTAAACCAGAAAACAATCCCATCGTCACCAGTATCGGTTTCCCTAGCGGAAGCACAATCTTTGCATAAATCAAAAGCTCACCGGCGCCATCCACTTTTGCTGCTTCAAACAGCGTAGCCGGAATCGTATTTTCAATATACGTCCGAATCAGTAATACATTCATCGCGCTTACTAAAATACCGCCGGGTATAATATGCGCCGCCAACGTATTTTTAATGTGAAAGATTCCGGTATACATCAGATAAGTTGGAACCAATCCTCCGTTAAACAGCATAGTAAAGAAAATAAAAAACATCCAAAAGCGCCTTCCCGGAAGCTTTGCTAAGGACAACGGATAAGCCAGCATCGAGCAAAACAACACATTTATCATCGTTCCTATCACCGTCGTCAAAATCGTAATTCCATATGCCCGA
>CAJUFW010000132.1 GCA_910585655.1 uncultured Lachnospiraceae bacterium | reverse complement strand
GAGTTTCATACTAATAGCAGGATAAGCAGTAAAGATGCAGTATCCAAACAACGAGAAAAATTTTGGAGGTGAATAGACATGGCAAGTAACACAACAGGAAGAATGGAAGTTCCAGAGGCAAAAGAGGCAATGGACCGTTTTAAAATGGAAGTTGCAGGCGAGATTGGAGTTCCGTTAAAGGCTGGTTATAACGGCGATTTGACAAGCGCTCAGAATGGTTCTGTCGGCGGCGAGATGGTTCGCCAGATGATCAAGAAGCAGGAAGAGTCTATGGCAGGACGTCAGTAAGACAATATGCTTTTTATAAAGCAGAAAAGAAAAGCGGCTGCTGTACCTGAACTATTCAGGGCAGGAGCCGTTTTTTGTATCATTAGGAAAGTTCTCTAAACTTCCCTATGATACAAAAAGCCCTCCGGGCGGGGGAACGCATTCATGCGCTTACGCACCTTCGCGCGAATGGAAGATGTTGCCGTCCGGCAACCGCGTTCGGCGCGAGAGTCCGGCTTGCCGGACTCTTTTTTAGATGATAGGAAAGTCCTTCGCTGCAGGCGGTATTTCTGCTAGCCAATTCCTATAAAATATGGTAGACTAAAACTAACCGCTGCTGTGAGACGCCGGATTGCGTTTTAAACGACAACAGAAGCAAAAAAATAGAAAAGGCTGGAGGTATATGGATATGAGGTACAGAGAATTAGGAATGACCGGAATGAAAGTCAGTGAAATCGGTTTGGGGGGAGAATGGCTGGAACGCCATAATACAGAGGAAACAAAGGCGGTAATCGAACGCTGCGCGCAGCATGGAATAAACATTTTGGATTGCTGGATGTCAGAACCAAAGGTTCGTTCTAACATTGGAGCGGCGATAGAGGGAAAGCGGAAAGAGTGGATTATCCAGGGGCATATCGGTTCTACCTGGCAAAATGGTCAATATGTACGGACACGGGAAATCGAAAAAGTAAAAGAAGCGTTTGAAGATTTGCTTGTACGGCTGCGGACGGATTATGTAGATTTGGGGATGATTCATTTTGTAGACGAGGCGGCAGAGTTTGAGCGGCTTATGGCAGGCGGAGATTATATAGACTATGTAAGAGAACTCAAAAGGACAGGAAAGATTCGGGAAATCGGTCTGAGTACGCACAATCCGGCAGTAGCGAAAATGGCAGCTATGCATGGAGAAATCGCTATGATTTTATTTAGTGTCAATCCTGCCTTTGATTTGCTTCCGGCTACGGAAGATCTCAATCAATACTTTGCCGATCGCTATGACGAAACATTAGGCGGGATTGCACCGGAACGAGAAGAACTTTACCGGATTTGCGAACAGCGGGGGGTGGGGATTACCGTGATGAAGGGCTATGCAGGCGGACGACTGTTTTCGGCACAGACCTCACCATTTGGTGTGGCGTTGACCCCTGTTCAGTGTCTGCATTATGCTCTGACCAGACCAGGTGTAGCCAGTGTGATGACAGGTTGTGAAACACCGGAGCAGGTAGAGGCTGCCGTCGCTTATGAAACTGCCTCCGAAGAGGAAAAGAATTATGCCAGCGTCTTAGCCGACGCGCCGCATCATGCATATTCCGGTCAATGTACGTATTGCGGGCATTGCGCGCCGTGTCCGGTACAGATCGATATCGCGATGGTCAACAAGCTTTATGATTTGGCAGCCATGCAGGAGGAGGTTCCGGCAACGGTACGGGCGCATTATCAGCAACTATCCGTTCAGGCAGACGCTTGTATTGGCTGTAGAAGCTGCGAGGAGCGATGCCCGTTTGGCGTGGCGGTAGCAGAACGGATGGGAAAGACGAGGGAGTTGTTTGCGTAATTGCGGTCTAAAAACATATATCAACGAATAAAGGAGAAACGAGCATGAAATTGATACCAACCCCTAAAAAAGTCACAACAACCTCAGACGGAGGCAGCCTAACGCTTTCCTATACCGGGGAAATTTGTCTGGAGGGAAGCTGTCTGGCGGCAGATTATGAGGCAGCTAAGTTTCTACAGGAGGCGATTAAAAAACATCTGGGTTTTTCCTGGGGGATAACCAGGCAAGGCAAAGGTGATAGTCAAAACTTTGACAACTTTATTCTAAACCAGGGATTTACAGAAAAAATCAGATTGAGAAATCGGGGAAACAAGAAAGAAGGGTTGCCTGCCTCTCTTTGCCGGAAGGAGGATCGGATAGAGGCATATGAGCTGCATATCCAGGAGAAGGGCATAGAGATCGCAGGAGAAAGCAGCGCCGGGCTTTGGTATGGGGTACAGACCTTTTGCCAGTTGCTGCAAAGCGAAGGAGCCGTGCTGCCGTTTGTTTTGATAGAGGATGAGCCGGAAATCCAAAACCGCGGGTTTTACCATGACGTAACAAGAGGGCGGATTCCAAAGCTGGAGGAGTTAAAGCGTCTGGTGGATAAAATGGCGTATTATAAGTTAAACCAGCTTCAGCTTTATGTCGAACACAGCTTTTTATTTCAAGGGTTCAGCGAGGTATGGCGGGACGATACGCCGCTGACGGCAGAGGATATTTTAGAACTGGATCAGTATTGTGCGAAACGGCATATTGAACTGGTACCGTCGCTTTCGAGCTTTGGGCATTTATATAAAGTATTAAGCACCAAGACATACGCCGAGCTTTGCGAGCTGCCGGATTCGGATAAGGCAGAGTTTTCCTTTCCAGGGAGGATGGCACATCATACGGTAGATGTGAGCAACCACCGCAGCTTTGAATTGGTAAAGCAAATGATCGAAGAATTCCTGCCGCTGTTTTCCTCCAGGCATTTTAATCTCTGTGCAGACGAAACCTTTGATCTCGGCACTGGAAAGAGCCGTGGCACTGAAGGGAGCCATAGCACCGAAGACATAGAGAAAGAGGACGAACGCGCCTGGAAGCAGCGGCTGTATATGGGCTTTTTGAAAAAAACCTGCCAGCTTATCGTCAGCCATGACCGGATTCCGATGTTCTGGGGAGATATTATCTGTGATTTCCCGGAAGCGGTACAGGAATTGCCGGAAGGAACGATATGCCTAAACTGGGGCTATGCGCCGAACCAGAGTGAAGATGGGATTCGGGCATTGGCAGAGGCAGGAGCCATACAATATGCGTGTCCGGGGGTACAGGGCTGGAATAATCTGGTCAATGACAATCAGGGAGCCTATGAAAATATCAAGCGGATGTGTCAGTATGCGTGCCGGTATGGCGCGGTGGGTGTGTTAAATACGGACTGGGGTGATTTTGGGCATATCAATCATCCGGATTTTTCTACGGTAGGGATGATTTATGGCGCAGCTTTTTCCTGGAACCCGGAGATTCCCGATCGGGAGGTTATAAATCCGCTGATTTCTGTTCTGGAGTATGGAGATCGCAGCGGACGTTTTGTAGATTTGGTGTCCGAGCTGCATGGCTGCAGCGTATTTTCCTGGTTTTTTGCAGTGATATGGAAAGAAACTAGACAGGGGTTACTCTCTGGCAGCCATCCATGGTTTTCTCTGGATCGAGTGAAGTGGGATCGGCTGGAGGAGGCAAAGGATCGGCTGGCTGGGCTAAAAGAGCAGCTTTACCAGATGCCGCAAGAGCTGTCTGAGAGCAATAGAAGCAGGATATATGCGTATCTGCTGGCAGCAGAGGGAATCCACTTGTGGAACCAGGTCGGAGAGGTCGTACGCTATCGACAGAGCCAGGAAGAGGCGGGGATTATGGATTTGAGTCTGCACCGGGAATATCCGTTGGCAGAGGAGCTAGAGCATTGGTATCAACGTTATAAAGAGCTGTGGCGTACGGTCAGCCGGGAATCGGAGTTGTACCGGATCAGTGAAGTAATCGCCTGGTATGGGGATTATCTAAGGGAGCGATAAGATGAAAAAAGGCAGAACGTTGCGACGTTGGCAGCTTTCCTATGTGGCGATTTTGCTGCTGCCGTTGGTGTTTGGCTGCGTGATTTACTTCCATTCGCTTTCGACGATTCAAAAAGAAACCAAAGAACTGCAGTATCAGCTTTTGCTGCAGGATGAAACCGTGTTACGGCATGTGCTGGAGCAGCTCCGAAAGGAAGGAACGGAGCTGCTCCATAGCAGTTATGTAAAAAGCCTGGCAGTGCCGGATCTGGAACCGGAGTTTGAACGGGATCGCCTGGGAATGGTACAAAATCTGTTGCAGGATCGATTATCTGTCGGAGAGGCGCTCTCCAATGCGTATCTGTTTTATCCTCAGAGAAATTTAATCGTAGGAAGTCGTGTGAGCTTTCGGATGACAGAGGAAATGTGGGTACAGGAGGACTTATATCTTGCCGATCCGGCAGTCAAGGCGATTATGGAGGAAAATCCGTATAACCGGCTGTATTTTTTACAGGGGACAAAATCCGACGCGTTGGCATACAGTCTTTCCGGGAATTATAAAGAAGCCTTTTGGGAGCAGAATGTAGTGCTGCTCTGTTTTTTAAATAAATCCTGGCTGTCCGGGCAGTTTCCGGATATGGATACAGCGGTACTTTTACAGACCAGAGACGGGGAGATCCGAAAAATCGGCGGTGGGATAGAGGAGGAAGAGGACTGGAGCGCCTTTGACGTAAAGGAGGAGGCGTTAATACACAAAAAAGGTTATGCAGTTTTAAAAGAGGAATTGCCGGAATATCAGCTTTCTTTATTTTGTATCAGAAGAGACACCGTGTTCCGGCAGGAGCTTTTGATAGGAATAGGAATCCTTGCCGCTTATATCGCTGCTTCTTTGGGTGTGGGACTGTCGCTTTCTTCGTATTTGTCCAAACGGAATTACAAGCCGGTGGACGATCTGCTAAAGCTGATCAGACAAGGAGCTTCCGGTGGGGAACGGGGAGAACAGGAGGATGAATTTGAGCTAATCCGAAACCGTCTCCAAAGGCTGCTAAAGGGCTATGAGCAGAAGGCGGAAGAGAGCTTCCGACAGGAACGGCAGATACAGGACGCGCAGGTAGGACGGTTTTTATTGGGTCAGAGGAATAAATACACGAGCTTGGATCAGGAGGAATGGGAACGGCTAAAGCAGGTATTGCCAAACGAGTATTACAGTGTGGTACAATTTGATTTTGAAGAAGTAGAGGAAGCGTTGCTTGGGGAGCAGCTCAATGAGGAAAGTATGGAGCTTTTGTATTTTATTGTGCAGAATGTGGCAGGTGATGTTTTATCGGAGCAATATCCGTTTTTAAGCGGCAGCTTAGGCGGTTATGAATATCTGATTTTAAATGGCGCCGACAAACCGGAACCATTTGCTGCTAAAATCAAAGAGCGGATAGAGGAAATCATTACCTTTTTACGGCAGACATATGGATTTCGGATTTGCGCCAACATCAGCCAAGTCGGAACTTGTCTGGCAGATGTGGAAGAGGGGTATCGTCAGGTACGTCGTTTGAACGAATACCGGAATTATATCGGAACTCCTTATAGCGTACTTTCCTATGAAATGCTGGAACAGGAAGTGAAGGAACCGGAGGCAAAGAGAAAGGCAGAGTCGGAACCAGAGATAAAAAAGGAAACAGAAGGAAAGACAGAGGGGGAGAACCAGAGGGAGCGAAAAGAGCGGAAAAGCCCGATGGCGCGGAAAGGATCCGTTGACGAGACGATAGAGCAGATTCAGGACTGGCTGTCGTCGCATTACAACGAACAGCAGCTAACCGTCGCGGTAGTGGCAGAGCAATTTTCTTTGAATCTGACGTATCTTTCCAGAATCTTCAAACAAAAAACCGGTACCGGTGTACTGGATTATATCAATCAGCTTCGTGTAGAACGGGCAAAGGAGCTGCTGCAAGAAGGGCTTACGGTGAAGGCAGCAGCAGAGGAGGTAGGCTACTATACTGTGCGTCCCCTGATGCGCGCGTTCCGGGAACAAGTCGGCATGACACCGGGGGAATATGCAAAGATTCAGGCAGAAAAAGGGCGGATTTCCGGGCTATAGAAAAAAATCATACATGCAAAAAGAGGCTATTTTGTTCTGATTTATTTCTTGCTATACTAAGCTCGTCGGCAGAGAAAGCCAGTAATAAAATGCAGCGATAAGCAGCAAGAAAGAGAGGAAATCAGAATGAAAAAGAACAACCGGAGTAAATGGATAGCAATATGGTTGTGTCTGTCTATGTGCGTGCTTTCTTTAGGAGCATGTGGAAAAAAGGAAGGGCAGAAAGAGGCAGATACGAAGCAGGAAGAAAACGACGAGTCAGAAGAACAGGAAGTCTCCGATTCAGATGAGTCGGATAACAAAAGAGCGCAGCTTCCGATCAGTGAGGAAAAGACAGAGCTTAGCTTCTGGCTTCCTTATGATAACCTGATGGCAGAAGATCCGAACACACTGCCAAGCGTTCAGAAAATGGAAGAATTGACCAACGTACATATCCGCTATATTACGGTGGGGATGAACGAGCAGCAGGAAAAATATGGTCTGATGATGGCTTCCGGAGATATCCCAGACATTGTAAAGGAAGGCAGCAGTATGTATTCCGGAGGACCCGGAAAAGCGGTAGAGGATGGAATTTTTTTGGATTTGACCGATTATGTAGAACGCCTGATGCCGAATTATCTGGGATTTGTGAAGGCTGATGAAACGATGTGGCGGGACGTCAGAACAGACGACGGAAAGTTTGTAACGATTTATGAAATTGACGGAGATGAAACAGGACCAGCCTATGAGCCTACCTTTATGGGAATGTTAATCCGGGGAGACTGGTTAGAAGACTTAAATCTTCCGGTACCGGAGACGTTAGAGGACTGGCATAAGGTTCTTACTGCATTCAAGGAAGAAAAAGGAGCAGAAGCGCCATTGATGATTGGTACAAAGGGAACGATTCCGATTGGTTATTTTGCCAGTGCTTTTGGTGTATTGCCGGGATTTTACCGGGATGGAAATGTGGTAAAATACGGACCTGCCGAGGAAGGATACCGGGAATATATAGAACTGTTCCGTACTTGGTATGAGGAAGGGTTGATCGATTACAATTTTATTTCCAATAATGCAGATTATACGGCTCCGGCAGAATATATGGCGACCGGACGGGCTGGTGCAGGGTGTTCTACGTATGTATTTTCAGCTAATGAGTATTACCGGACCTTCCAATATTCCCAGGATGAAAATATTAACCTGGTAGGAACGCCGTTTCCGGTTCAGAACAAAGGAGACGAACAGATCAGCGCGTATCCGAATCGTCGTGTGTTAGGTTCGATTTACAGCATATCTGCTTCCTGCAAGGATCCGGAACTGGCTTTAAAATGGCTGGATTATCAATACAGCTATGACGCGATGCTGTTAAATAATTTCGGTATCGAAGGAGAATCTTATGTGATTGATGAAGCAGGAAAGCCACAGCTTACCGAACAGATCCAAAATAACCCGGATGGTCTGGGGATGATGGATGCGTTAAAGCAGTATGTAATCGGCTACAGCAACGGCTGGTATAACTGGAAACGTTATGATTCTCTTTATGAGCCGTCGGCAAAGGTCTGCCAGGAAGTATGGGAACAGGCGTCCTTAGAGCATGTGATTCCTTCTGCCGTAACGATGACTGCAGATGAGAGCAATGAGTTCTATACATTATATACTTCCGTACAGACGATGGTAGAGGAGATGACGGTAAAATTTATCACCGGCGCAGAAAGCCTGGAAAAATATGAGGAGTTTGTAGATCGGCTGCATCAATACGGCGTGGATCGATGTGTGGAAATCAGACAGACCGCATATGACCGCTATATGGCAAGATAGAAGGGAGGAAGATCCTATGATAGTATGCCCGGTTCCACAAAAATGGAAGTGGCAGGAAGGAAGCCTTTTACTATCGGAAACGGTTTATCAGACACTTTTTCGGGAGTTACAAAAAGGAGTCAAACGGGGAACGAGGGAACGGCTTGACCGTTCCCTGCCGGAAACGATAAGCTTTTTAGAAGATCGAACGCTTTCAGAAGAGGGTTATCGGCTGACGGTTTTACCGGAGAGAATCGAAATCAAATCAGCCACGGAGACGGGAGCCTTTTATGCGCTGGCAACCTTGCGGCAGATGCTGCTGCAGACGGAGTATTCCAAAGGGAAGGGCGTTACTCTGGATTGCTGTCAGATAGAGGATAAACCGGATTTTGCCGTACGAGGCGTGATGTTGGACATCAGTCGGAATAAGATTCCTACGTTGGATACGCTCTACGAGCTGGTGGATCTGTTCGCATCGGTCAAATTGAATCATTTGGAGTTGTATTTAGAAGGCTTTGCCTTTGCATATCCTTCCTTTGAAGCGCTCTGGAGCGCGCAGGAGGATAGTATGCCGTTTACCGGAGAGGAAATCCGGCTGCTTGATGCGTATTGCAAAGAACGCTTTATTGATTTGACACCAAATCAGAACTGCCTTGGGCATATGACGGCATGGCTGGCTCCGGGCGCGTTCCCAGAGCTGGCAGAGAAGCCGGAAGGCGGTAAACTATTTGGCTTTGTAATGCCTCCTGGCACGTTAGATCCTTCCGATCCTGGTAGCCTGAAGCTAGTAGAGCAGATGAGTGATGATTTGCTGCAACACTTTACGTCGGAGAATTTTAACGTCAATCTGGACGAGCCGTTTGAACTGGGACAAGGGAAAAACCAGGAGCGGATAGAGCAGGAAGGAATGGGGGCAGTTTATTTAGAGTATGTGCAGAAGATCTATCAGATGGTGACAAAAAAGGGAAGACATATGCTCTTATGGGGGGACATTTTAACCCGTCATCCGGAAACGCTTTCCGCCTTGCCGGAGGATGTAACCGTGTTAGACTGGAACTATGACGCGGTAACACCGTTTGAGGCACATGCCAAGATGCTGTCTGAGGCAGGAAGAGACTTTTGGCTATGCCCGGGAAGCGGCGCCTGGGCTTCCTTTAGCGGAAGAACCGAAAATATGTTAGAAAATATCCGGGATGCGGCTGTGACCGGAAAGCGTTATGGGGCAAAAGGTCTGCTGCTGACGGATTGGGGAGACGGTGGGCATATGAATCCTTTGCCCGTCAGCTATCCCGCCTATTTGTATGCGGCGGCTCTGTCCTGGAGAGCAGAAGAAAAGTCGGAAAAGGAAGAGGTAAAAGGAAAACAGTACCTGGCGGCAGTCCTGGATCGGTTTGTCTATCAGGATCGGGCAGGTATAATGGGAGAGCTGACGCTGCAAATGGGCTGTTATCAGCAGTTTGAGGAATACCCGGTCGTCAACAGAACCCTGACTAATACGGTGTTCTGGTTTGCCGGAATGGAAAAGGAACGACTGCCGGAGCTAACGAAAATGTTTGCCTATCAATTAGCCGATATGATCTGCGATCCTGCCGGTCAGAGGCGGGAACGGGAGTTGTTGGATGCAGCAGACGGGATCTATGACGGAGAAGGATTAGAGGCATTTTTAGAGGAGTTGCTGCAGAAGCTGAACTGCCAGCAGATGGAACATCCAAAACGGGAGCTAATCGAACAGGAATATCGTCTGGCAATCGGGCTGGTAAAACTTTGCGCCAAGCTGCGGCGCGCCTGGATGGAAGGAAAGCCAGAGCCTCCGGAACACAGAGAGCAGCAAAAAAAGCTGCGAGAACTGCTTTCCGAAACCTGGCTGGCACGAAATAAAGAACGAGGTCTACAGGATACCTTGAAAGTTTTGGATGGGCTTGAAAGCACAAAGAAACTGTGATATACTAGAGGAAACAATCAGATATATCATCTCTATAATCCTCGGTATCAGAAAACCGCACTGAACAGGAGTCCGGCTTGCCGGATCTCCTGTTTTTTGTATCATAGGAAAGTTCTCTAAACTTCCCTATGATACAAAAAGCCCTCCGGGCGGG
>CAJUFW010000131.1:8810-9791 GCA_910585655.1 uncultured Lachnospiraceae bacterium | reverse complement strand
CGGCACTGACCTCCGTTACGCTGCCTAAAAAAGCAACCTCCATTGGGAAAAGTGCCTTTTATTATTGTAAAAGTCTGGCCAGTGTAAAGATTCCCAATCAGGTAACGACAATCTCTTCCAATGCGTTTGCTTATTGCCATGCGTTAAAAAAAGTAACCTTGGGGAAAAAAGTAGAAAAACTGGCTGCCACTACCTTTTATAACTGTGTTTCCATTGCGACGTTTATCGCAAGCGGAGACGTACCGCCGACTGTGACAAAAAACTTTTACCTTCCGGCTGCCGCCGTTATCCAGGTGCCGGCAGGAAAGAAAAAGGCGTATGAAAAAGCACTGTCTGCTTCCAAAGCTATCAAAGGAAACAAAAACGTGATACAGGAGAAACGATAATGAACCAGTTGTTGATTACCAGACAGGGGAAAGCGATTGTTTCAGCCGGTTATAACGAGAAACAGGGAATTTTCCAGTTCCATGTTGTGCCGGACGAAGGGGAAGTGCGTATCGAATTAGGGGACATTTTCGTCGGACAGGTTCAGAATATCGTACCAAATATCGGCGCTGCCTTTGTCGGACTGGCGCCTGGTGTCAATGGTTATCTGGCGCTGGAAGAAAATCGCTTTCCCTGTTATGCCAACCCGAAAAATACGGAGAAGCTTTGTATCGGGGACAAGCTTCTTGTCCAGGTACGGCGGGAACCGGTCAAATCCAAACAAGTTTCTTTGACGACGGATATCACGTTATCCGGGAAATATGTAGTGCTGCTTCCGTATCATCCGGAAGTAAAGCTTTCTTCTAAAATCATGGATCGGCAGGAGAGGGAACGGCTGCAGGAGTTGGGAGAGCGATTTGTAACAGAAGATGGCTATGGCTGTCTGTTCCGAACCAATGCGGCTGGTCACTCCGACCAGGAACTCTTTACTGCCGCCAAGCAGCTTGCCGGGCAATTCCGCTCTCTGTTGCAAAGAGGGCAGCATGGCATTCGCTA
>CAJUFW010000131.1:0-8800 GCA_910585655.1 uncultured Lachnospiraceae bacterium | reverse complement strand
CATTCGCTATGCAAAGCTTTCTTCCGGCATTCCGGCTTATCTGGCAGATATGCGGGATGCCGGCGAAGAAACGTTAGAACAGATTCAGACCGACGAAAAAGATCTTTATCTGGAAATGAAAGCCTATTTAGAAGAATATCAACCGGAGGATGTTAAAAAACTTCGTTTTTACGAGGACAAAGGATTTTCCTTAAACGCTTTATACAGCATTCGCACCCATCTGGAACGGGCGTTGTCGGAACGTGTCTGGATGAAATCCGGCGCCTATCTGGTCATTCAGCCGACGGAAGCCCTGACGGTGATTGACGTCAACTCCGGTAAGGCGGTCAAAGGGAAAAAAAGTACCGAAGAAACGATTCTGGCAGTCAATTTGGAAGCGGCGGCAAGGATTGCCGCCGAGCTGCGGCTGCGTAGCCTTTCCGGAATGATTTTAGTAGATTTTATCAATATGAAACCAAAAGAACATACTGAACGGCTTTTAAGCTTTTTGGAAGGAGAGCTACAAAAAGATCCGGTTCGGACGGTGTTGGTGGATATGACAAAGCTTGGCTTGGTAGAACTGACCAGAAAGCGGGTCAGCCGTCCGCTGCATGAATATAGGGAATTTTTAAAAGAGGAAAAGAGGAGAGAAGAACATGTATGAAATTAAAACAGATACCCATACCCATACGATCTTTTCGGGGCATGCTTACAGTACGATAGAGGAAAACGTCCGGGCTGCTAAAGAAGCAGGAATGGAAGCGTTGGGCATTACCGATCATTTCAGCCGTCTTTTTGTACCGGACACCGGTTTTTGTCATTATGGGAACTTCGGGAATTTTAAAGCATTGCCAAAAGAGTGGTATGGGGTACGTCTTTTTTATGGAGCAGAAGCAGACATTGTAGACGTAGAGGGGCATTTGTTTGGCTACGATATGGAACTTCCTTTTGCCTGGACAGAGCAAAAGCCGACCTATCAGGAATGGCTGACGGGTGGATCGGACTACTTGATTGCCAGTGTCCATGACAAAAGCTATACGTTTGGGCAGAGCCTGGTTAAAACGACAGAATTGTACTGCAAGGCGTTAGAACAGCCGAAAGTGCTGATATTAGGGCATATCGGACGCGCCGGGGTTCCGTTTGAACTGGACGAAGTTTTAAAGACCGCGAAAGCTTTGAACAAGATGATAGAAATAAACGAAGCTTCCTTTGGGTATCCGGAGCAAATCACAACCATGTGCCAAAAGATAGCCGAACGATGCGCCGAATTGGGAACGATGATTTCTCTGGGAAGCGACGCCCACAGTTCCTTTTATGTAGGAAAATTTGAGCAGGCGCAGGCAATGCTTAAAAAAATCCATTTCCCGGAAGAACTGATTGGGACAAGAAGCAGAAACAGCCTGGAAAAGCTGGTGGAACAGCTTTGAAGAAAAAAAGCATCGCTGTTTGCGGTTCTATTCTTTTTTATATCGCCGCCTTTTTAGGATGCTGGGAGCTGCTTATTCAGGGAGTCGTTTCCAATACTTTTGTTATTTGGGGCTTTCCGCTTCTTGTAGGAAGCTATTTTCTCCTGGTCGGAACGTTCCTTTGCCGGACGCTTTCTCTTAGGAGGCGTTCCCTTTTGCTTTGGATGAACGGCGTGGGGTATCCGCTCTGCTGGATATTGTTATTGTTCCGCCTGCCCGTCTTGTTATCCAGTCTGGTAATTTTGATTTTCCTGATTCCTATGACGATCTTTTTGGCATTGACCTGGTTTTTTTTGACACTGGCACTTGTAGGAGTTCGTTGGATACGAACAAAACGGAAGAACTAAGAAAGGAGTCGTTTGTATGGACTACCAAAAACAAAATGCACAAACAATTGACCGCTGGTGCCTTAACGGGTGGATTTGGGGACAGCCGATTTCCCATGCGTGCTATCAAAAAGCATTGGCAGGGGAATGGGATGTCTATTTAACACCGACCAAGGCAGTACCGCATACGTGGTTTGGCGACCTAAAAGGGAAAAAAGTATTGGGGCTGGCGAGCGGAGGAGGGCAGCAGATTCCGATTTTTTCTGCTTTGGGAGCAACGTGTACGCTGTTAGACTATTCCGCACAGCAATGTAAAAGTGAAAAACAGGTAGCGGACCGCGAAGGGTACGAAGTGGAAATTTTACAGGCAGATATGACAAAGCCCCTGCCGTTTGAAGCAGAAACCTTTGATCTGATTTTTCATCCTGTTTCAAATTGCTATGTCGAAGAGGTACTGCCGATTTTTAAAGAGTGTTACCGCATTTTAAAACAAGGCGGGATATTTCTTGGTGGTTATGATATCGGCATCAATTATATCTTTGACGAAGACGAAGAAAAAATAACGTATTCCCTGCCCTTTAATCCGCTAAAAGACAAAGCCTTGTATGAAGCTTCTCTTCAAAACAATTGGGGGATTCAATTTTCCCATACGATAGAGGAACAAATCGGCGGGCAGTTGCAGGCAGGGTTTCAACTGACGGATTTGTACGAGGATACCAACGGCGAAGGGAATCTGCATGAACATCGTGTTCCATCCTTTGTTGCCACACGGGCAGTTAAGGGAGGTAGAAGGATATGCTGACGATCGTGTTCGGTGAAGTAGAACGCGCGATTTATAACACTGCTGTATTCTTTAAAAACTCATTTGAACCGGAATGGTTAGAAAAAGAGCTGGCAAAAGAAATGATTTTAGATGTAGATCGTTCGGAGGTACTTAGCCCTTATTGTATTCAAAGTCCCGTTTTAGGGCAGATTCCGCCTGAAATGCTTTCGGGCGGTGTGAAAACCTTATTGCTTATTCTAAACCGAACAGATAAAATTTTTAATGCTTCTACTTGCGGAGATAATTGCGCTAAATGGATATTTAAAATAGCAGAATATAAGGATATTACGATCAATCTACGGCATGTAATGAAATTTGGCAGAGAGGATTTTCCGGTTCCGGTCTGGGTAGAAGGGCAGGAAGTCCACAATATGAAAGAACTTTTGCCTTTGGCTCTGAATGGTATTGATAGTATGGAGGCTGGGGTGGTAAAATGAAGGGGAAGTATCGCGTCCTAGTGGAAACAAACCGGTTAAAATATGAGTTTATCCTTATCAGAAACATTACCATCATAAAGGGAAACAGTGCGACTGGAAAAAGTACACTGGTCAATTTGATTCGTGACTATGAAGAGTTGGGAACAGATAGTGGAATTGAACTAATCTGTGAAAAGGCTTGTGTTGTATTAGAGGGCAGGAAATGACAAAGAGATTTGGCGGATATCAAGGATAGTATCGTATTTATAGATGAAGGAAATAAATTTATAAAATCAAAAGAATTTGCAGAACAAATGAAAAGCTCCGATAATTATTATGTGTTAATTACCAGAGAAAAATTGCCGATGCTTCCCTATAGTGTAAAGGAAATTTATGGTTTTCGGGAATCAAAGAAATATTATGGGATAAAGCCTGTTTATCATGAATTTTATGGTATTTATGATAACCTTGCGGCAAAAGTTCCTATTTGTCCGGTGCAAATCATTACAGAAGATTCAAATTCCGGATACCAGTTTTTTAGGAGTTATGCGATTTGGCTGGCATTACTTGCATATCCGCGCATGGTAAATCAAATTTAATAAAATATATTGCCGCAACACAAACGAACCCGGTTCTTTTTATCGAGGATGGAGCCGCCTTTGGTTCCGAAATAGAAGATATGATAAATCTGTTAGAAAACTATCCTAATTATAAATTATATTTACCGGAATCGTTTGAATGGCTTTTACTATCTTCTGGTTTTATAAAAGGAAAAGACCTGAAACATGTTTTAGAAGCGCCGGAAGAGTATATTGAAAGTAGTAAGTATTTTAGTTGGGAAGCTTTTTTTACAAGCTATTTGATAACCCTGACAGCCGGAAAGGAGGGATGGGAGTATTCTAAGCAGAATTTGGCTGCGGCTTATTTTAGTAAACGAGTTCAACAGAAACTGTTGGATTTATTATCAGAAGCAGGAATCCAATTAACAACCCAAAAAGGAGGGATCCAAGATGAATGAGATCAAAAAGCTTTACTGTCGGACGTTTCAGCTTTGTTTCCGGCTGGCGATGCCGATACTGCCGTACCGGGAACCGCGGATTTTGGAAAATATGAACCAGTTAGGGCGTCTGCTTGCAAAGAAAAAGGGAATCCGGGCTTTTATCGTAACCGATTCCGGGCTTTCTTCTCTGGGGCTTACCAAAGTCTTAACGGATGTACTAACGAAGGCAGGTGTACCGTATTCTTTGTATGATAAAACGGTTCCGAACCCTACGATTCAAAATGTTGAGGAAGCCAGGGATATGTATGAGAGGCATGGCTGTAACGTGATCATCGCTTTTGGAGGCGGTTCTTCGATGGATTGTGCCAAAGCGGTAGGCGCCAGAGTAGTAAAACCAAGGCAGTCTGTTCAGCAGATGAGAGGATTGTTAAAGATACATAAAAAACTCCCGCCGTTGATTGCCATTCCGACGACAGCCGGAACCGGAAGTGAAACGACTTTGGCAGCGGTCATTACCGATGCTACGACTCATCATAAATATCCGATCAACGATTTTGTCCTAATTCCGGATTATGCCGTACTGGATTATCGGGTGACAAGCGGGTTGCCGCCTCATCTGACGGCGACGACCGGGATGGACGCTCTTACTCATGCCGTGGAGGCTTATATCGGCGGCAGTACGACAAAACTGACCAGACAGATGGCAGAGGAAGCCGTGACATTGATTCGGGAGAATCTGAAACAAGCCTATACCGACGGGGCAGATGCTCAGGCGCGCAGCCATATGTTACGGGCTTCTTATTGCGCCGGGGTGGCGTTTACCCGCTCGTATGTCGGCTATGTTCATGGCGTGGCACATTCTCTGGGCGGGCAGTACGGCATTCCGCATGGATTAGCCAATGCCGTGATTTTACCTTACTTTTTAAAGGAATACGGCAGAAGCTGTGAAGAGCGGCTGGGACGTCTGTCTAGGAATTGCGGAATTGCTCCTAAATACGCTGATGATCATACGGCTTCCCGCTGCTTTATTTCATGGGTAGAGGAATTAAACCAGTCTATGGGAATTCCGAAAACGATAGACGGCATCCGAGAAGAGGATATTTTAATGATGGCGGCTCATGCCAATGCAGAAAGCAATCCGCTTTATCCGGTGCCGCGTCTGATGAACACCAGGGAACTGGCAAAGATGTATCGAAAAATCGGCGGATTAACGAGAGAGAACGAGAGAGTGAAACACCAATCATAAAAAAAGGAGGGAACGTGCAATGACAGAAAGAGAAATCAAACGTCTGGTAGCCAGGCAGAGGACGTATTATGCGACAGGCGCAACCAGGAACGTAACCGATCGAATTTCCATCTTAAAGCAGCTTCAGTCCGTGATTCAAAACCGGGAAGCGGAGCTTTGCGCTGCTTTACGAGAGGATTTGGGCAAGAGCGCAAGCGAAGGGTATATGTGTGAGGTTGGTTTAACATTAAGTGAACTGGCGTGTCAAATCAAGCATCTGCGGAAGTGGCAGCGACCGAAGCCTTGCCGAACCGATTTGACCAATTTTCATGGAAGAAGTTTTACGGTACGGGAGCCATATGGCTGCGTGCTGGTCATGGCGCCGTGGAACTATCCGTTTTTGCTTTGTATGGAGCCTTTGATTGGGGCGATTGCTGCCGGAAACTGCTGTGTGTTAAAGCCATCCGCCTATGCGCCTGCTACCTCGGCTGCTATGGCAGATCTGATCCGAAGCATCTTTCCAGAAGAATATGTAGCTGTAGTAGAAGGCGGACGAAAAGAAAACGGTGCCTTATTGGAAGAACGGTTTGATTATATTTTCTTTACCGGAGGCGTAACGGTCGGAAAGCTGGTAATGGAAAAGGCTTCGGCTCATCTGACTCCGGTGACGCTGGAACTGGGAGGAAAAAGCCCATGTATCATTGACAAAACCTGCAACTTAAAGCGGGCAGCTGCCAGACTGGCTTTTGGAAAATATCTAAATTGCGGTCAGACCTGTGTGGCGCCGGATTATTTATTGATTGATAAATCCGTAAAAGATCGGTTTCTTATGTTGTATTTCCGGGCGGTAGAGAACATGTACGGCAGAGATCCGTTAGAAAATCCAGACTATGGAAAGATTATCAATCAAAAGCATTTTGACCGGTTATTAGGGCTGATCGATAACAAGAAAGTCGTTTATGGCGGAGAATTTAATCCGGATACGCTTCAGATTGCTCCGACTGTTATGGACGGTGTAACCAGACGGGACGCCGTGATGCAGGAAGAAATTTTCGGACCGATTTTACCGGTGATCACCTTTGAGCGGATTGAACAGGCATTTGCCTTTGTCCGGAAAGGAGAAAAGCCGCTTGCCGCTTATCTGTTTTCCAGGGACAAAAGGACGCAAAGACGGTTTTTCCGCCTGCTTTCGTTTGGCGGCGGCTGTATCAACGATACCGTGCTTCATTTGGCGACGTCTCAGATGGGATTTGGCGGCGTCGGTTATTCGGGGATGGGTTCTTACCATGGAAAAAAGAGTTTTGAGACCTTTACCCATGAAAAGAGTATCTTAAAGAAATATAACTGGATCGATCTGCCGCTTCGTTATGCGCCTTATTGCCGTCTAAAAGACTGGCTGATTCATTTGTTTTTAAGATAAGTTGTACTCTAAATAGGAATATGCTATACTGATCACAAGTAGGATAATTGTTGTTTGTATTTGTTTTAATGTAAGGAGGATGAAGAATCATCATGAGAACAGGATGTATCACGAAAAATTGCCTGTTGCAAGGCAAAAAAGCACTGACTTTATGGCTGATTGTATGGGTATGCGCCGCTATGTTGTTTGGCAGCAGAACAGTGGCAAGGGCAGAAGAGGAAAAAACAGAAGAAACTTTGCTAAGCTTATTGGAAGTCAGCGGGGCAGAAGAGGTAGAAGTAGAAAAAGCGTATTCTTTTACAGTACCGTATAAAACTACCGTATACCTGGCGTTAGCCATTTCCGATCCGGTCGATCTGACGTTTTCTCTTTTGGATAGCAAGGGAACGGAATGGGACGGGAAGCGGATTCTTGCTGCAGACTGGCTGCCGTATGGCGAAGGAGTTTACTGTCTGGAATTCCCCTATGAAAATATGCCGACAGGAGAGTATACCATAAAGGCTACGTTACATGGAAGTTCTACCTATGGGATTGCCGTGATGGCAAATAAACTAGCACCTACAATCAGCCAGAAATCAATTACGCTTACGGAAGGATTTAAAGCTACGCTGGAAGTAAACAACGCGCCTTCTGACGTAACCTGGAGCAGTAGCAAAAAGGACGTTGCCACGGTAAACAGCAAGGGAGTTGTCACCGGAAAATCTGCCGGAACCACTACTATTACCGCAAAGGTAGACGGTCAGAAGCTGACTTGTAAAGTTAAAGTCAAAGAAAACAAATATACCCAGACGAAGTATTCTATGTCGGATGTGCCTTATGGAAACGGAGAGCTGCAAGTATACAAGGCGGTTTATGAGAAAAATGGGGATTTGACTTTAAAATGCCGCTTTATCAATAACTCCGGTTATAAAATCAATGCCCTGAAAAATGTAAAAATCGTTATGAAGGATGCCAACGGCAAGAAAATCGGTACTTATTCCGTCAAAACAAAGAAAATGTCTATTGCTATCGGCACGACAAAGGATTTTAATGTAACGATAAAAAAGGACAAGCTGAAAAACAAAAAAGCAGATTTACGGAACGCTTCTTATACCAGGGAAGGCAGCTATGAATATAGAAGATATTATTGATGAGATGCTTGTATTTTTCTGACAAATATGCTATACTGATCTGGACGTTTATTATTTATCAATCAAGGAGGATGAACTATTATGAACGGATGCGTTTCAAAGGGAAAGAAGATGTTTTCTCTTCTTTTGGCAGTTTTAGTCTGCGCAACGGTATTGTTTGGCAATACGACGACTGCCAAGGCTGCAGAGCCGGAGTATGACACATTGCTGGACGAAACCGGAGCAGCGGAAGCAGGTGTAGAGCAAACTTATAATTTTACCGTCAGCAAAAGTACCAATACAGCGCTGGTGCTGATTGTTCCTGCTTTGGTAGAGGCTACTGTTACGGTATGCGATAGCGTCGGAACAGCATTGGATACTTTTACGATTCTTTCTTCCCAATGGTATGCTTATCAGGAAGGACTGTATTACCAGGGCGTTGACTACAGCAATATGGCGGCTGGCGACTATACGTTAAAGATTACCTTTAACGAGGCGACACAGTATGTGGTAAATTTTGCTGCGGAAAAGATCAATCCTACGCTGAATCAAAAATCTGCTACCGTTACGGTAGGCTTTAAAGTTACCTTAAAAGTAGACAATACCTCTTCTAAAGTAACCTGGAGCAGCAGCAAAAAGGATGTCGCTACCGTGAACAGCAAAGGCGTTGTAACCGGTAAGTCTGCCGGAACCACTACCATTACCGCTAAAGTAGACGGTCAGAAGCTGACCTGTAAGGTAAAGGTAAAAGACAACAAGTTTACCGAAACCAAGCGTTCCGTTTCGGACGTATATTATGGACGAGGCGCACTGCAAGTATATAAGGCTGTTTATGAAAAGAACGGAGATTTGACAATAAAGTGCCGTTTTATCAATAACTCTGGTTACAAGGTAAGTTCCTTAAAGGATCTTAAGATCGTGATGAAGGATGCCAACGGCAAAAAGATCGGAACCTACTCCGCTAAGACCAAAAAGATGTCTGTTCCAACCGGTAGATCGGAAGAGCACACGTCTGAACTCCAGTCACATTACTCGA
>CAJUFW010000130.1 GCA_910585655.1 uncultured Lachnospiraceae bacterium | reverse complement strand
TTCAAACGTTTTTCCATCCTTGCCACGAGTTGTAGAGGTAGAATTTTTGTATTACAAATTTAAAGTATATGAAATTTTACCTGGAATGAGTAGAAAGGAGGCAGAACATTGTTTAGAGAAACATGGATATCAAGAATGGGAAGGAGAATATTGGAAAGATATGGTTTCGATTTCTTTGATTATGGGTGTTAAGAGCAAGGGAGGTGGAATAGGTAGCATAAGAATAAGATGGTATAGTCCTAAAGAATATCGAGAGATGCTTAAAGCATATAAAAGGAACATAAAAATGGAGGAAAGGAAAGATAGAGAATGAAAAAGAGATTAATACTATGTATGGTAATAGTTTGCCTGGTTATCACAGAAAGTATGACAATGGAAGTGAAAGCAAAAGCTCAAACAACTTCAGAGACAGAACGAATGATAACAGTGGATGGTAATGTACGGGCGGTTATAACTTCGGAGATCAGTAAACGTTCTGACTATCCTGGGAGCAGAGTGATGAACTTAGAAGGTCAGATAGTGAATATTAGGTTTGAGGATAGTAAAAAGAAATTTAAGAAGGAAGTTAGTACAACAACAGATGAAAAAGGTAATTATCGTGTAGATTTTTTGATAAAGGGCGAAGGGGAACTGTTTGTAGAAGTCGAATCAAATAATGATGCTTGTATCGTGCGGAATTTGTACTCAAGTGATATAAATGATAAAAATTCTGGCGCTTACACCTATTCCGAATCACAAAAAACTAGTCTGCAAAAGAAAACATATCATATTAATCTCTCCATCAAGGATGTAGAAACATTAGGAGCATTTGTGATTGCCAGATATGTATATGGAATGTTTCGGCATATAGAAAAGAAATTGAATTATACCCCGCCAAAGGTTATAATTCAATGGGAAAGAGGAAGAACGGGAGAAGACTCTATTTCTTGTACAAAGAAATATCCTAATGAGTATAACGGAGAAGATACAGAAAAAATTAAAGGTTATATAAATATTAATGGTTTTGCTATGGATGAGTTTAATGAAAGCGTTATTTGTCATGAATATGCTCATTGGGTATTTTTAACGATGATAAGTGAAGGAAATTTTGCAGGAGGTAAACATCTAATTTATGGGAAAGCAAAAAGTCTAGAATTGGCTTATTCAGAGGGATTGGCTACTTATATGGGGCAAGCCTTTTTACAAACGCCGCATTATTTGGCAGTTTATCCAAATGGAGCAGAAGGAATGTCAGCTCAAATAGAAGGCAGGGAAGGAGAAGCGTATGAAATCCGGGTGGATTTAGAAAATTATGCAGAGGTCAATCTTAAACTCCAAAATGTGATAAATGGTGTAGTTGTACCAACTATACCAATCGGAAAAAAATTAGATCAGTATGAGACAGTAGTAGCAGGCTGCCTATGGGACTTGGATGATGCAGAAAATCCAAAAGAACTATGGGATCGGGTGAGTAATTCGGAAGACGATATTTTTAATATTAATAAAATCCTGATTAAAAATTTTAAGCCCAAAACAGATAATGAATCTCCTCTTTATGATATTACATTGAAACAGTTTTATGATAAATATATGAGTGTATATGCTAAAAATAGGAAAGCAAAAGAGATATGGTATGTTTTTCTCAATAATTATTGCCAATATGATAAAGAACCACCAACCTTTAAGAAAAATATAGTACGAACTCCAGTACAAAAAAGTACTAGCATAGGAAAAAATGTTGCAATAGAGATAGGGCTAGAGGATGAGGTTGGAATAGATTCTGTGGTATTAGTACTGGACAAAAATAAAGTACGAACGATTACCGATTGGGATCCTGCAAGCGAACAAATAATAGAATTGTGTGAGCTACTTCCAGGCAAACATGAGATTGCTATAAAGGCAAATGATTTTGCTGGAAATTATGTAACAAAAGAAGCTCAGGAAATGGCAGGGGATTTGCCAAGTAAAATAATTCCCCAAGGTTATACTTATCGTACCCCTTATACGATGACTTATGTAACCTTTACTTTACCAGAATCTACAGACATGACAAATGCTGCCACAGATACCGAAACCAGCAATGCCGAAAGCACAAATACGGATACCACAGACACAACTGCTACAGAAATCACAGACACAAATACGGTAGACAGCGCAGATACCATAGAGACTGGCGATGAATCCGACTGGTTTCCGGCAGACCTCCCAGCCCACCCATTTGCTGAGGAATTCCAGATGAGTCAGGCAGGTCAGCAGACCGGAACCTTAGCAGCAGGCGCCTCCTCAGACCCATTTACCTTTGAGGTTGGCAGTGGAACCGATTACGCTGTTCTTTCCGATGACTGGTTGGGAGATTTCTCCCTGGAACTGACTGATCCTGCAGGAAATATCTACTACGCCGGACAGCGTTATGAAAACATGAACGTGGCAGAAGATGGCGTTCAGACCATATTGAACCTGGGGAGCCAGGGTGCCATGATATTTCATGGAATGCCGGGAACCTGGAGCTATCGTATCCTCAATCATGGAGAAGAAGCTTCCTATGATATCGGTATTTATACGCAAATGGCTGCCCCGCTCGTGGAAAATTCAGACGAGCTATTGGAGCTTACTTCCAGTACTTTTATGGTATCCGGCACTTCTATGGTTCAGCCAGGGGCAATGGTACAGCTACAACTAACGGATTCTTCCGGCAAACTTGTAGAGGAGCGACAGCTTCCGGCAAATGGGACATGGGAAGCTTCCTTTACAGGAATCCAGGATGGAGATTATAACCTGCGTACGGTTGTTGTTTCGGCAGATGGAGTCGAAGGCTGGGATGGAAACTATGGTGTTGCCATTCTTTCCGCTGCTCCAATTATTCATTTGTCAGACGATTATGAGTTTTTCACATATGATGGAACCGTCAATCTTTCTGGCAGTGTGGAAAACGGGGAAGAAGTTTCCGTCACCTGTAATGGCACGCCAGTGGAATTGTATTATCCATGTTCGTGGGAGACACTGGGATTTTATACCGATGAAACTCCACTTCAGACCGGAGCAAATGAAATCGTAATAACAGCCGTTGGAAAAACAGGTTTGACAGCAGAAAAGCGTCTGACCTTGATTTCCAAAGAGAAACAGGAAGAAAAACTGCCGGAAATTGCCTCTGTTACATATGATGGAGCAGAAGTTGGAGAAATTCGGAATGGCACAAGAATCGAAATAAAACTGACGGATCCAGATGTCAGTCAATATCGGGTACAGGTACTATTAAAGAACAGATTGTATGATTTGACCCCGGACGGAGATTCTTATTACTTGGTTTATCAGGAAAAGGAATTTCAAAATGGTAATGGATATATGCTGGTTTATGTAGACAGCAAAGAACGAGACAGCATCATAAAGGAGTATCCGGTAACGTTTTTAGGCGGAACAGGAATCTATGTGGTCAGTCAGCCAGGAGATGTGGAAACCACAGAAGGAAAGACAGTAGCATTGAAGTTAGAGGGCTTTTTCTCTGAAACTCCAACCTCTTATGAAACATATGATGGTATGATATCAGGAAATGTTTGGAGCGCTACCTTTGAAGAAGCCGGATTATATCCAGTGACCATCTGGGCAAAAAAAGATGACAGAGAGGCAACTATTAGCTTTTATGTAGTCGTAGATGGCGGGGAAGAAGCAGAGGAGAAAACATGTGAGGTAACGCTTTATCCGACCGGTGGAAGTGTTACGCCGGAAACAATAACCGGAACAGCAGGGGAGCCTTATGGAACTCTGCCGACGCCGGTTCGCTATGGTTATCTCTTCCAAGGCTGGTATACACAAGCTTCCGGTGGGGAACGTATTACAGAAACAGACTGCTATAAGGAAGAAACGACAGCATTGTATGCCCAGTGGAACTCGAAACAAACGACTCTGGTATTTGAGCCAGAGGGTGGTGCCTTAAAGGAATCAGAAAGAATCGTCTATTTTGGACAGACTTATGGGACGTTGCCGGAACCGACAAAGAGTGGTTACTTATTTAACGGCTGGTATACGGCAAAAACAGGAGGGGAGCAGGTAACAGCAGCTACAAAGGTAACAAGTGAGGAACCAATTCATCTCTATGCCCGTTGGGGAACGAATCAGGTGACAGTAACCTGGGATGCGATGGGCGGAACCGTCAGTAAGAAAACGTCTACCGTAACGTATGGAGAACCATATGGTACGATGCCGGTTCCAACGAAAAAAGGATATACCTTTGCCGGGTGGTATACGATGCCGGAAGGAGGTCGGCGTGTCGTAGAAACCGATTCGGTATCGGTAGCAGGATCGCACAGTCTGTATGCTCATTGGAATCCGCTTTCTGTTACCGTTCATTTTCATGGAAATGGTGGAACGATAACAGAAGAAAGAAAGTTGGTTTCTTATGGGCAGACCTATGGGGTTTTGCCAAATGCAGAAAAATCAGGTTGTACTTTTTTAGGATGGTATACAGAGGCCTATGGAGGCAGTCAGATAAAGGCAGATGATATTGTAACAGCGCTTTCTCCTATCATGCTGTATGCCAGATGGAGAGGGAAAGTCAGTACGGTAAGCTTTGACCCAAGAGGAGGAACGATGCCTGCCCAGACAAAGGAGGTGGCAGCCAGTGAACTTTATGGGACGCTGCCGGTTCCGGTTCGGGAAGGGTATACATTTGACGGGTGGACGTTGACTCCGGATGGGAAGGATAGGATAGAAGAAGATACCGTAGTGATGGCGGACTATCCTCATACCTTGTACGCACAGTGGATTTCAAAGGGATATCAGGTGGTATTTTCTGCAAATGGCGGAAGTGTTTCTACAAAAAGCAAGAGTGTGAAAAATGGTGATTTTTATGGGTCCCTGCCAACTCCGACCTACCAGGATCATGCGGTATTCTTAGGATGGTTTACGGAACAGGAGGGTGGAAAGCAGGTATTGGCAAGAGATATTGTGAATCTGTCCGAAAATCAGACCTTATACGCTCACTGGAAGATGAATGATTATCGGGTAACATTTGATCCGAATGGCGGTACTTTTTCAGGACCAAAGAGTAAAATAGTAACCTATGGAGAAGTTTATGGGGAACTTCCGGTTCCATCCTTGACGCACTATGTGTTCCAGGGCTGGTTTACGAGCATCAACAATGAAACATCGATCACGGCTGCCAGCAAGGTGAATCTTTCTCAGGAAATTACCTTGTATGCCCAGTGGAAGGGACAGGAAACGACAGTGACGTTTGAGCCGGAAGGCGGAACGGTTTCCAAAGAAAGCAAGCCACTTTATTATGGTGGGGAATATGGGACGCTGCCAACCCCGAAAAAGACAGGATATGATTTTACCGGCTGGTATACCAAACCATCCGGAGGGACACTGGTGACAGATGATACGACTTGCTGGAACCTGACAGACAGTATCCTGTATGCTCATTGGAAGGTAAAAGAGCCGATCATTACTTTTAGTGCAAATGGTGGGGAAATGTTGGTCGATCATGAATGGGTTGGAAGTACAAAGCGGGTTTATTCTTATGGAGATAACTATGGTAGTCTGCCGGTTCCGGTAAAGGAAGGGTACCATTTTGTCGGCTGGTATACTTCTACGACCAGCAGCGGAACCGAGATAACGGCAGGAACGAAAGTAGAGATTACAACAACGGATACTTTGTACGCTCATTGGGAAGGGAATACTTATCAGGTGATGCTACGGGACAATGGGCCTGGAACATCTAGTGGTACGGTGAAAACTGTGCAGGTCGTATTTGGAGAATCTTATGGGGAGCTGCCAAACGCAGAGAAGGCAGATTATACCTTTACAGGTTGGTATACAGAGGATGGAAAAAAGGTATCCTCTTCTACAAAGGTGACAACAGCAGGAAATCATTCCTTATATGCCCATTGGACAGGAGCAAGTGTTTCCGTTACTCTGATGCCAAACGGCGGAGAACTGTCTAGCAGCCATTATGTTGTATATTATCAAGGAACTTATAAAAATCTTCCGGTTCCGAAACGGACGGGATATGATTTTACTGGTTGGTATACATCCGAAAGCGGAGGAACTTTGGTAACTGCAGATACTGTAGTTTCCAGAAGGGATGCTCATAAACTATACGCCCATTGGCAGAAGAAAACTTATGTTATCCAGTTTGATGCGAATGGAGGAACCTGTTCGGAGGACTTCCGTATCGTAGAGCATGATGAAAAATATGGGACATTACCTACAACAACAAGACCAGGCTATACCTTTTTAGGATGGTATACTACAAATGATGCAGGAGGTCATCAGATAACAGCAGAAAGCTCTATCAATATGAATTTCACAGCATATGCGTGGTGGAGAGGAAATGTTATAGAGCTTACCTTCAACCCCAATGGGGGGACGGTATCGGAGTCTGCAAAGCGAGTTACATCCGGGCAAAACTATGGAACACTGCCAACTCCAATCTGGTCGGGGCATACCTTTAAAGGTTGGTATACGAAAAAGGACGGCGGACGGAAGATTCTGTCTACGATGGAAGCAGACGCTTCTTATGGAAGGAATCTCTATGCTCACTGGAATGATCAAAGTTATACGGTAACTTTCCGGGCAAATGGCGGAACGGTGGATCTGGAGTCTACCAGCGTCACAAAGGGAACCAGTTACTCAGATTTTCCGACCCCGGTTAGAGAGGGATATCGCTTCACCGGGTGGTATACCTCTACATCCTCTAGTGGGAAAAAGGTGACAAGTTTGACGGCAACAGATATTTTGTATGCTCACTGGGAAGGGCTGGAGACGACGGTTCTGTTTAATGGAAATGGTACTTCTGTATCTCCATCCAGCAAAACAGTCGCTTATGGTTCTAAGTATGGAACCTTGCCAGCACCGAAGCGGACGAACTATACCTTCCAGGGGTGGTATTTAGGGACGACTAAAGTGACTGCCACCAGCACCGTGAAACTTTTATCTCCAACAGAGCTGGAAGCCCATTGGAAAGGGGTTTCTTCTAAAGTAACCTATAATGCAAATGGGGGAACCTGTTCGACGAAAACAAAGACAGTTTATTATGGAGAAGAATTTGGAAGTATGACAACACCAAGCCGAACTGGTTATGATTTCCTGGGATGGTTTACAACCCAATCAGGAGGAGAACAGTTGACAGCAGCATCTGTAGTAAACTGGACTTCTGCCAAAACCATATATGCTCACTGGAAGGAAACCACTCCTACGATTGTTTTTAACGCTAATAATGGGCGTTTGTGGGAGGATGGAGTGAAAAAAGTATCTGTTACAAAAATAGTTACTTATGGGCATACGTATGGAACTTTGCCTATGCCAGAACGAGATGGCTATGTGTTCCAGGGTTGGTTTACCAGCAGTACAGGTGGGAATCAGATAGAGGCAGGGACGACCGTTAGTGTGGCGTCCAAACAAACGCTGTATGCTCATTGGAAGGGAGTGGAATCAACGGTTTCCTTTGATGCCAATGGTGGAAACTGCGAGGAAAGCTCCAGACAGGTATTTTATGAAGAGGATTATGGAACTTTGCCGGTTCCAACACGGTATGGCTATGCCTTTTTAGGCTGGTATACGGCAAAAGAGGGTGGGAAAAAGCTTTCCGCTACTACTGAAGTGCCAAAGGCGACGAATCATACCGTATACGCGCTCTGGGAAAATGCCAAGATTAAAGTAAAATATGATTTTAATGGTGGGTATATTGTGGTAAATAATCCGGAGACAAATACTTCCTATACGATATCTTCCTCCACAAAGTCGCTTCCTTATCAGGGAACTTATGGTGGTACGACAAACATGCCGTTGCCAAGCAAGAAAGGAAATATGTTTGCAGGCTATTATACCGAACCAGAGGGAGGTAGACGTGTGACAGGGGAGGAGCAGGTGACGGATGGAGATGCTCATACTCTTTATGCTCATTGGATTCCGAAAGAGTGCCTCGTGATTTTTGATGCAAACAGTGGAAATCCGGTAGCAAAACCTTATTCGGTTGTATATGGAACTTCCTATGGAACATTGCCGACTCCGACCAGAGAATATTATACTTTTGACGGGTGGTATACAACAAAGACAGGAAAAACGGAAATTACCAGCCAGGATATAGTAGAACTTACGTCTACCAAAACCTATTACGCTCATTGGACACCAAATGTGTATCCAATACAGTTAGATGCACAAGGTGGAAGTGTAGATGTAAATGCCCTGCAGGTCGCATACGAAGGCAACTATGATGAACTGCCAAAGCCGACCAAAGGAGAGGAGCGATTTCTGGGTTGGTATACAGCTCCAAATGGCGGTGAAAAGATAACAGAAAACAGTATTCTGCAAACACCGGCTGCCGCCTGTCTATATGCTCACTGGGCGCCTGTCAGCACTACCCTTATCTTTGACGGGAACGGGGCAACTGCTAGCTTTACGAAAAAGACTGTGACGCCAGGAAGCTACTATTCTACGTTGCCATCCGTTTCCCGAAAAGGATACTATTTCCTAGGCTGGTATACAGCAGAAACGGGAGGAACACTCGTGACAGAGCAAAGTCGGGTAGTGGCATTGGATAAACAGACCTTATATGCCCATTGGATTGCAGTAGAGGAGCTGCAAGCTCAGTAATAGGCGTTTCTGCTTCAAGGAGAGAGTGGGTTTTCAGCCGCGCTGTTTCTATCAGATGAGATGGTTTTTCTGCGCGATATGGTTGGGAACCCACAGTTATTTTATCCTCAAAGTCTAAATTATCATGTAGTGGTTTCGGGGCAAACACATGAATGCTTGTACCGTGGAGAAAGTTTGACAATATAGTTCGAGGATATTGAAAAAATTCCGATTTAGTAATATAATATCCTCGGTTATTTTGCGCAAGTAAGGAGTAACTATGGTAGACACAGCTTGCTGAACGGGCTAACGTAAGTCTTGACATTGTTACAAGATTAAAGAGAGATGAATTTGTATCAATGGAAACTGTTGAAAAATCTACTTTTGGAATTTACAGGTCAGAATAGTGGGCATGTTATTTGATATAGTGATGATATCAGAATAAACAAAATTTAAGTAAAATGGGGTATAGAGAATGAATGTAATTAGTTTGTTCAGTGGTTGCGGTGGATTAGACTTAGGTTTTGAGAGAGCTGGTTTTCATATTCCTGTTGCGAATGAATTTGATCCTACCATTTTTGAAACTTTCAAAGTAAATCATCCCAATACACATCTTATTGAGGGCGATGTGAGACAGATTACAAGAGAAGATATTGCCCCCTATATTTCTGGCGAGGTTGATGGTATTATCGGTGGACCACCTTGTCAGTCATGGTCGGAAGCTGGTTCTTTGAAAGGTATCGAGGACGCAAGAGGTCAGTTGTTCTATGACTACATAAGAATTTTGGAAGAGTTCAGACCAAAATTTTTCTTAGCTGAAAATGTTAGTGGTATGCTTGCCAATAGACACAATGAAGCTGTTCAAAATATTATCGGCTTATTTGAAAAAGCAGGATATGATGTTTCTCTTACAATGGTTAATGCAAAAGACTATGGCGTTGCAGAAGAACGAAAGAGAGTTTTTTATATCGGATTCAGAAAAGACTTAGGAGTCAACTTTGTGTTTCCAAAAGGTTCAACCGATGATGATGATAAGAAAATTACCCTTAGAGATACTATTTGGGATTTGCAGGAAACGGCTGTCCCTGCTGGAGATAAGAACTATCATAACCCAGAAGCAATTAACAACAATGAGTATTTCACTGGGGCATATTCTCCTATCTTTATGAGTCGTAACAGAGTGAAAGGTTGGGATGAACAAGCTTTTACGGTACAGGCATCTGGTCGTCAGTGTCAGCTACATCCACAGGCTCCCAAGATGGTAAAGTTTGACAAAAATGATTGCCGTTTTGTTATAGGTAGCGAACATCTTTATCGTAGAATGACGTAGGTGATTGCGAAACAGGGTTGGTGTTTGATGTTCAGAAAAGGCAGACGCCGG
>CAJUFW010000129.1 GCA_910585655.1 uncultured Lachnospiraceae bacterium | reverse complement strand
CGATACATTTTCCGAAAGATTTCTTCTCTCCTGTTTTACCATAGTCAAATAATCATTTAAACGCTTTTCATCCAAAAGCTGTAATTTTGCTTCCTCTACTGTACGAATATCATCACGAATTCTTTTACGAAAAGCCTCATAACTATACACCTCATATTCACTCATTGGCTCATCAGATTCCCCAACACGAATATAAGAACCTTTGATTCTACCAACGCCTTTATAAAACACTGGTCTTTCCGTAATATCTACACCCGGAATTTCAGCAGATACAATCACTTTGTCTTCAATGTCACAAACCGTAAATAAAGCTCTTACCATTGGCTCCATCTGTTTGCACTGCTCTGTTACCTTCTTCTGTAAATCCTGTGGATCATAGACTCCTTTTATTTTATATTTATCATTTTCATCAACGCCAAAAATAATAACGCCGCCTTCATCTTGGTTTGAAAACGAAGAAAGTGTATCATATAATCTGGTTGGGCAACCTTTTTCAGCAGACTTTAATTCAACTGTCTGTTTTTCTGTTTTCATCTTCTGTATATCAAAAACCAAGTTTTTCAATGCTTCTGCTTGCATAATCTAACCCCTTTCAGATAATATATTCTAATTATATCTCCCCGCATATCTTAAGTCAACAAGTTTGATAACTATAAATCGAGTTTGATAACTCTTTTTTTCTTTTTTAACAGCTTGTTATCAAACTTTTTTCTCTTGTCCTCTTTAAAAGGAAAATTAAATTAAAACAATCTTATCTTTCTTTTTTAATTATATATAGCAGAACATACGTCAGCTTCCTATCCGCCTTCCCTAGACAAATCCAAATTTATCTGCTATCCTGCTTTTATAAATAAAGAATTCTTTTTCTATCACTGCAAGGAGGTTTTTTATGGCAGCGCAGTTACTTACCCATACTTTTGACCCGGTTTTTGATTCTCATTCCCGTATTTTGGTTTTGGGAACATTTCCTTCTGTCAAATCCAGAGAAAACCATTTTTACTACGGGCATCCGCAAAACCGCTTTTGGCGACTGATGGCTGAATTGACCGCAGAGCCTCTTCCGGCCGATATTTCTGCCAAAAAGGAGCTTCTCCTCAAACATGGCATCGCCCTCTGGGACGTCCTGGCTTCCTGTGAAATTACTGGTTCGAGCGACAGCAGCATTCGTCGCCCTGTCGCCAATAATATTAACCTGATTTTACAACAGGCTCCTATCGAACTGATTTGCGCCAACGGCGGAAAAGCTTTTGAGCTTTACGAAAAGCATTGCCAACCGCAGACCAAGCGGAAAGCGGTCAAACTGCCTTCTACCAGCCCAGCCAACGCTTCCTGGAGCCTGGAAAAACTTCTGACGGTCTGGGGCGAAGCCTTTCGCGAAGTCTTCTCCGGTCAGACGGCAGATTAGATTAGTCCTCTGCCTGCATGTTCTCTGCTTTTGCGTCTGCTGTTACGCCAAATCCTCCAAACGCTCCTTTCATCTTTGGCGCAGCAAAAAAGATTGCGGCTCCTGCCACTACCAAAAACAGGGAAATAAATTGCGATGTAGAGAAGATACCTACGCTTCCACGTTCTAAATCGCCTCGGTAAAATTCCAGAATAAAGCGTCCTATGCTGTAGCAAACCAGGTAAAGCCCTGCCACTTGCCCAGCCGGACGTTCTTTTCTGGCAAACCAAATCAGGAAAAAGAAATGCAGAAAATTCAATACGCTTGAAATCGCCTGAGTCGGTATCAATGGTACGCCGTTCGGTCCATAGGAAGAATCATGAAATACAATATGAAACCAGCTATCCGTTTCTGCTCCATAGCAGCATCCTGCCATCAGACAGCCTACCCGTCCGAATCCCTGCGCCAGCGCAATGGAAGGCATCACAAGATCAAAATATTTCCAGAAATTTACTTTTCGTTTTTTTGTATAGAGAAAGCCTGCTAAAATTCCAAAAATAATTCCGCCGTATACGACAAAACCATTGATAACGTCCAATAATACCGCCGGATTTGCAATGATCTCTGGAAATATCGTAATATAATACAGTATCTTTGCTCCCAGAATCCCTCCGATCAGGCACCAAATTGCCAGCGGAAAAATCAAATCGGCATCTAACCCTTTCTTCTTTGCCCGATGCTCTCCTACTAAAAATGCCGCAATCACGCCAATCGCTATCATCAGTCCGTAGCTATATCCTACAAACGGTCCGATCCGAAACAATTCATTTTTCATGCTATAGCTTCCTTTCTTACATTTGATACCCATTAGTGTAACACATTTTCTGAATCTAGTCAAAACTGTATATGGTTTTCGTCTATCTGAAAAAAATTCTGAATTAGTTGTAACCTTATTGTCTAAAACGGTGCTTATTGAAGTGAAGGGCATACTATTTACGAAAGGAGAGGAGGAGCTTGGAGGATGCAAAAATTGTAGAGTTATATCTAAAACGAGAAGAAGAGGCTATCCGGCAAACCTCTGACAAATATGGGAAACGCCTTCGTTCTCTTGCTTATGGCATCGTTGGGGAACAGCAAACAGCAGAGGAATGTGAAAACGATACCTATTTCACTGCCTGGAATTCCATTCCGCCGCAGGAACCCCGAGATTATCTGTATGCTTTTCTCGCACGGATTACCCGCCATATTTCTCTTAACTGCTGCCGGAATCGAAGCCGCCTAAAGCGCAGCGCTCTGATCTGCGAATTAAGCAGGGAATTGGAGGAATGTATTCCCGCTCCAAACGATACGGAATGTCAAATTAGTGACAAATTATTTCAACATGCCGTCAATGATTTTTTATCCACACTAAGCGAAGAAAAACGAAACGTATTCCTGCGGCGCTATTGGTATTTTGATTCGATTATTACTATTTCCAAACACTTTGCCCTTTCTGAAAGCAAGGTCAAAACTATGCTGTTCCGAACTCGAAACCAATTAAAACAATATCTGGAAAAGGAGGGCTATTTTTTATGAAAGGAACTGAATTTCTGGAAAAACTAGAATTGGTCGATCCTGCTTATATCGAAGCAGCCGAACAGATCGTCAAAGAAGAATCGGCTATCCACCAGAGGCAGCGCAACCGACGGGTAAACCCTGTCAGCAGGTTTCACTTTCGCCTGTTTGCGTCTGCCGCTGCCGCCTGTCTCTTCCTTTTGTTTCTCTTTACCATACCAAACCATTTGCCGCAAAAGAGAAATAACACTTTGAAAGACAACCCTTTAGAACAAGAACCACATTTAGAACAAAACCCGCAGACAGAATCTGATCCAACAGAATCTAATACGCAGATCCCGCCAGCCTCTGATACAGCAGAGGACAACACGAAAAACGACGGCTGCCCACCTCTCTGGGACTTTCATTATAATGAAATTACGTTGGTTGCCGATACTGCAAGAGAAAATATTCCTGGGTATTTTACCCAAGTTCTGCATGAATCGGATCGAATGTTGGTAGAGCCTGGCAAGCAAATCGGCTGGATGGACTTTTCTGCGGTCGGTGGCTTTGACGGAGAAGGAAAGTTGCTAAAAGTGTTTCTTTCTACTGCCTCTACCGTTCCGGATACGACTATCTCCATTTCTATTTCCAAAAGCCCTTTTTCCTGCGGTCTGTATTCGGAAGAAGAAACGACTTCCTCCTGCAACGGAGTAGAATTTCTGCTTTATCGGTACCAGACACAAGGAGAACCCGCCACGGTTTCCTTATATGCAAAGGCCAAAATCAACGGGCTTTTCTATTGGTTTGAAATGAAAGCCGATTTTCGTGAAATTGAACAGGCACAGAGCGATTTTGAAGATACCTTGGAATGTTTTAGCTTTTTCAAGACAGGAGTTAGCGACTTTGCTTCTATCTCTCCTGATGAAATCCCAGAATGGTTTGACCGGACATTGACCTATCAGGAAGCCTTACAGGAAGCAGATTTTGGCGCCTATTTTCTTCCTTCGCTTCCAGAAGGCTATCAGGAGGAAAGCATCCGTCGCCATAAAGACCAGCACTCAGATACGCTTTCCGGGCTTTGGACAAAGGGCTATCATAGTCTGTCTTGGCAAGTTCAGCCTTACCGTCAGGAATATGCTGGCAGAGAAACTTCCGTCGCCGATACACAAAATTATGACCTTTCCCTTTATCCAATTCCGCGCGCCGATTCGGTTCCGAGAGACTTATGGGAAATCGTAGACAATCCGATTTTTGACGCCAAGGAATTGACACTGGAAACCGTCTATGCCAGATCCTATCAGATAGACGATGCCGGGGACAGCGAAGGCTGGCGGATGGAATTTAGCGTTCGTTACGGAGATATCCTTGTACAAATCCACGCGAAGGGACTGACCCCGGAATGGATTTACAGCCAGTTAGAACAGCTTTTGGATTCCCCTTCCGAATAAGCGGAATTCCCGCGCCGAAGCGCGTCTGCGTCAGCAGACATTTTCCTTAGGCGCGAAGTGCGCATCTTTCGGAGGACTTTTATAGGATAGGGAAGTTTGGAGAACTTTCCTATTCTATAAAAGAAGAGTCGTTATAAAAATCATTCTAACGACTCTTCTTTCTATCTGTTATAAACTTATAAAGTTTCCCAGCGTTTTTTCAGGAAAAATGCAGACTCTTTCGGCTGTCTCTGACGGGTAAAGACCCCTTTCTTATTACCGTTTACCCGTCCCGTCCCCTCTACCGTCTGAAAATCGGCAAAATTCCAGATTTGTTCGCCTTTGATAAACTCATAAGAATCAAAGACACGAGAACACATTTCCAACATCTCCACCTGATATTCCTGGCTCCACATGACGCTCGGAAGCTTATGCTCGGACGGATAGGTGTCCGTCCCATACTCTGTAAAGACCATCGGACGCTGCAGCTCTAGGGCGCCCCAGGCATCCATTTCCTGGCGGAATTCTACTTCTGCCGCTGCAATCTCATAACCGCCCTTGATATACCAGCCATAATAGCGGTTGATCGTCAGAAAATCACAATACTGATGGCAGCCTGCGTTTTCCGGCGAACAGCTTTTTTCCATAGCGAACGTCCGTGGACGCTTTTGTGGATCGTTTTCTCTGGCTGCCTTAAAAATCTCTCCAAAATAACGACTGGCTGCCTCGGAAGAAGTTTCCGGTTCATTGAACAAGCTCCAGGCAATTACACAGGCGTGGTTTTTATCCCGTTGAATCAATTCCTTTATCGCGTTTAAGTGATTTGTTTTCAGCGTCTCAATTTCCGGTCCTTCAAAAAAGCTCTTTGCCTTCATCCCGGCTCCCGCCCCCATAAACATAGCCAGGCTGCCGAAATCCAGGAACCCGACCGCCGCTACCTCGTCAATCACCAAAAATCCCTCGCGATCTGCCATCTGATAGATTTCCTCACTATATGGATAGTGCGAAGTACGGAACGAATTTGCCCCAATCCATTTCATCAGTTCAAAATCACGCTTGATCACTCCAGGCGCATAGCCTCGTCCTACAATATCGCTGTCCTCATGCTTTCCAAAGCCCTTCAAATATACTGGTTTTCCGTTGAGTAAAATGTCTATTCCTTTGATTTCTATGGTACGAATACCGATTTCTTCCTCATATTCGTCTATCAGCCGCCCCTCCTGCTCAAGCCGGATAACGAATCGATACAAATACGCATCTCTCACGTTCCAGAGGCGAACCGGATGGATGGAAATTACTCCTTCCGTCCCACTCGCCGCTGCTACCTGATTTCCTGCCTCATCATAGACAAACAGCTTTGTTTCTACCTTTTCGCTGCCACGGATTGCCACCTGATAGGATACGTTTGCTCCCTCTCCCTCCAGCTCATGTACGACCGTAAAATCGTCAATCGAAGTCTTTGGCAGCGCCAGCAGCCAAACCGGACGCTGTAATCCTGCATAGTTAAAAAAGTCAAACGCCGGACGAACCATCTTTACCTTGCCGTGTACCGCCGCGCCTTCCGGCTGTGGAATCTCTATGACAGATCCATTTGGCAGAGAACCTTTAAACAACTCGTTGTTTACTTTGACAACAATACGATTTTTCTCATTCCATCGCACCTGTGATGTCACATCTGCCAAAAACGGCACAAAGCCGCCCTCGTGTCTGGCTACCTCTACCCCGTTAAAATAAACTTCCGCACGATGGGTTGCCGCCCCAAAACGTACCGCTATCTCCTTATCCTTCCATTCTTCCGGTACAACGACCTCTGTTTCATACCAGATATCCCCGGCAAACTCCCGATACTTCTTCTCTGTATAAAAGTCATTGAAGCTGGCTGGAACCGGAATCAAATCATCGCTTTCAAAACCGTTCTGCCAATTTCCTGCCATCCCTTCCTCCAGAAAATCAAATCTGACCTTCCACATTCCGTCAAGGCTGACTGCCCGGCGGGAAGCTGTCATCCTTGGATACAGCATAGATTCCATACTCATTACCTCCTAAATTTTCTAAAAAAATCGTTTCGTCACTGTTGTTCCCTTAATATATGTTCAGTATAAAACTTTAAAAACAAAAATAAAAGGCTAAAAATTGCGGAATACCTTGCAAAAATTGCTCTTGACAACCATCTCTAACCGTCTTATACTAAGGCAAACAACAAAAACGAGGGATTATCATGAGATATGTAGCTGCTTTTCTGACACTCTGCTGCCGCAGGGACGACGATCACCAGCACATGTAACTGCCTTAACACCGCAGGTACATGTGCTTATTCGTCGTGTACCTGCGGAAAGAGAGGAAGGAATTTATATAATCCCATAAAAACCGCAGGAGCTTTGTCCGGGACAAAGTATTTCCTGCGGTTTTTTTCGTATGATAGAAAGGATGAAACCATTATGAACAAACCAATCACAAATCCAAATCAGTTAGAAGCTTTTACCGGTTCCCCGGAGCCTGTCACAATCCACGGACGCGTTTATAAAATCCGCCGAATGAGTGGCTTTGCCTTTTTAATTCTTCAGCTTCCAAGACCGGACGCTTCCGGTTCCGGGCTGCTGCAATGTATCTGGCTCCCTGAACAGGCGGGAGATTTAGACGGACTCCCTGTCGAGCAGGCGTGCATTGCCCTAACCGGGCAGGTAGTAGCAGAACCACGCTCCCGCTCCGGCTATGAAGTACAAGTCCTCCATATTAAGGTATTATCCACACCCGCAGAGGAATTGCCGGTGGTTATCAACAACAAAGTTCTGGATATGAGCCTGGAAACCTTGCTGGACTATCGCCCGATTACCCTCCGCAACGAAAAGGAACGCGCTCTTTTCCGTATTCAGGAAGGTATCTGCCAGGCGGCAAGACAGTTTCTCTCCTCTGAAGATTTTACAGAAATCCACTCTCCAAAGCTGGTGTCGGAAGGGGCAGAGGGCGGTTCTAACATATTCCGCCTGGACTATTTCGGCAAGGATGCCTATCTTGCACAAAGCCCGCAGTTTTATAAACAGACCATGGTCGGCGTCTATGGACGGGTCTATGAAATCGCGCCTGTTTACCGTGCCGAACATCACGATACTTCCAGACATTTAAACGAATATATCGGAATTGACTTGGAAATGGGCTATATTGAAAGTTTTCGGGATATTATCGAAATGGAAACTCGCTTATTAGAGGCGATTCTAACTCATCTGCAGAAAACGCTGTCCGGAGAGCTTGCTATGTGGAAGGCAGCGCTGCCTGTCATCCCTGTAGAAGGAATTCCTTGTATGACCTTTGCCGAAGTAAAACAAACCATAAAGCAATTAAAACCTCAACGCAATACTTCCCTCTCGTCAGAAGCAGATTTAGATCCGGAAGAGGAACGTCTTATTTGCCAGTGGGTAAAGCAGCATAGCGGAAG
Source organism: uncultured Lachnospiraceae bacterium (assembly GCA_910585655.1). Lineage (GTDB taxonomy): Bacteria > Bacillota > Clostridia > Lachnospirales > Lachnospiraceae > MGBC131033. Next base: position 2,171 of record CAJUFW010000129.1, on the reverse strand, counting down.
TGATTTTGTCTTTGTTACCCACTATCCGTCTGTCAAACGTCCTTTCTACGCTATGGACGATCCGCAAAATCCACAAGTAACTTTGAGCTTTGATCTCTTATTTCGAGGATTGGAAATCACCACAGGAGGGCAGCGTATCCATTCCTATCCTGAACAGCTTGCCAAAATGCAGCAGCGTGGTATGAACCCGGAGGACTTTGCCTCCTATCTGATGATCCACCGCTACGGTATACCGCCGCACGGTGGACTGGGAATCGGCTTGGAGCGGCTGACCGCCTGTCTGTTAGGGCTTGCCAACATCCGGCAGACCTCCTTATTTCCAAGGGATATCCACCGGATTAGCCCGTAGCCAAAATCTAAAAAGCCCGATTACGGCGCCTGTTCCGGCAGCTTTATCGGTGGTAGCTTTATCGGATGGAGCGCCGGACCGTCCAACACCCTTCCGTCTTCTCCCTGAAACCGGGAGCCATGGCAGGGGCAATCCCAGCTTTTTTCCGCTTCATTCCAGACCAGACGGCATCCCAAATGCGTACAACGCGGCGGGCTGGTTACACTTTTCGCCAGCCCTGCCGTTACCTGCAGCCCCTCCTCAAGCATCTGCTTGGCAGAGGCAGAAAGCAGAAAGCGGGATGGCGAAAAAACCTCCTGTTCCTCTTTGCGAAAAGTAAGCACATGTTTTTCTATTATCTGCTCTGTAATCATCACGGCAGCGATCATGGCATGTGTCATTCCCCACTTTTTAAACCCCGTCGCCACATACCAATTCGGTCTGGACGGGCTGTAACTTCCAATGTAGGGAAGCTCGTCCAGGCTGATGGCATCCTGCGCAGAATACCGGCAAATTTCCCGATAACCGGAATCAAACTGACGTGCCAGTTCTTCCAGTTTTTGATAGGGATTTTCGTCTTCCTCCTGTTTTTCCCCTGTTCGATGTCCCATCCCGCCAAGCAGCAGATATTCCCCACAAGGGCGTATCGAAAGCCCTTTTCCATCTGCCGGATAATACAAATCGGAAAAGTGCGACCGATACTGGCTTTTCACTGCCAGCACATAGGAACGCTCCTGATGGAGTCTCAAAAAATAATAACCCGGACGATACAAAAACGGATAGTGACAGGCAAACACAATCTCCTTCGCTTCTATCTTGCCAAATGCCAGACTTACCTGATGAATATCTACTGCTTCAACTTTGCTATGCTCATAGATTTTCAGAGAATTTTCCTGCTTATCCAAATGTTCCCGTCTCTCTAAAAGAGTACGCAAAAATTTTAACGGATGAAAAGCCGCCTGCCCTAAAAAACGAACTGCCAATACCTGCTTTGCCCCAGGCAAATACTGCCCTCCTGGAATTTCCGTTCCAGATACCAGTTCTGCCCGAATTCCTGCATGGACAGCACTTTTCCATTCTTTTTCCAACTGGATACTTTCCTCTTTTGAAGCATTTATCTGATATAAATAGGAATCACAGTCCAGCCACTCACAGTCGATTTTTCGCTCCTGCACCAATTTTTTATAACAGGCAATCGCCTTTTCATTGGCAGAGGCATAAAAATGTAACCGCTCCGTACCAAGTTGTTCCTGATACTTTCCATAAAACAGCCCATGCTGACTGGTAATCTTCGCCGTCGTCCGTCCGGTCTGTCCGCCACAAAGCCTGTCTGCTTCCAGTAAAATCACCTTTTTTCCAGCTTCACTTAAAAAAAGAGCGGTTAAAATCCCTGTCAAACCTCCCCCAATCACTACCACCTCTGTTTTTCCCTCCCCCCTCCAAGAAGGGTACATCGGCAATACTACTTCTTTATGCCAGATCGATTCCTTTGATTCTCTTGGTTCCTTTAATTCCTTCTTACTTCCTGCGTTCATTCTTTCCCGCCTTTCTAGGACAAGATATACCAATCATGCCTGAACTGCTATTAGTATGTTCCGAATGAAAGCGTTTTAGTACATTAGCGCAGATTAACAGACCGAATTTTTATTTATAGCCGAATTTTCGGCTTCTTTTAATAAACAAAAAAATTTTTCTGAAATTTATTATTCTTTTGTCAAAAATTCACATCATACTGCAAAGTTATGCTATAATGTTAAAAATAGTCGATATATTTTGGTATATAACAATTTATATTATTGTTCTACTCCAAGAAGAAAGCCAGATCGGAAGAGCACACGTCTGA
>CAJUFW010000128.1:7077-10143 GCA_910585655.1 uncultured Lachnospiraceae bacterium | reverse complement strand
CCTTCCAGCATATACGCATGATTTCCATTAGAAAGCGTCCCGATAGCCGCATATTGTTCCGGTTTACTAAGACCAATCTTTAACGCTCCATAGCCTCCCATAGACAGCCCGCAGATAAACGTATCTTCCCGTCTGTCGGAAATAGGAAAATATGCTTTCATAAATTCCGGAAGTTCCTCCGCTATATAATCAAAAAAACGTTCTCCATATACCATATTGGCATAGGCGGATAGCTGTGCGCCCGGCATTACCATGGCAATTCCTTTTTTAGAGGCATAACGCTCTATAGAAGTCCACCGTTCCCAATCGGTATGATCTCCGCTGGTACCATGCAGCAAATATAATACCGGATGCCTGCCTTCCCGAAGAAAAGGAGTTACTCCGACCCCCTGCTGCTTTTCCGGCATAATAACCGATAAGGAAGCCTCCATCTGTAAAGTCTTTGAATGAAAATCTACCTGCATCAACGCCATCCTTTATACCCCCTTTCCCTTTGACGAAAACCAAGTCAGTACTGCTTCCACCTGGGCTGACCAGCCAGTCCAGTCTGCTTTTCCAACATATTCCAGACATTCTATCGTATAGCTTTTTTCATTCGCCTGATAAAAGGATTGGTTATAGGATTTTGTTTTATCTTTATTTCCATAAACCAATAAAAATTCTGGCTTGACCTCTCTGTTTTTCCCCTGTGCCGCCATATAATAAAGGTCGTTTTGCGTATACAATATTTCATCTGCTTCTCCAAAAACATGATGCAGCCGGTCGCTTTCTCTTCCTTTTTTCTCCAATACCTCCTTTACATAACTTACGATATCTATCTGCCCGGAAACAGAAGCCGCTGCCAATATTCGTTCCGGCTTACGCAGCCCCAGTTTTACAGCTCCATATCCACCTATTCCTACCCCTGCGACAAAGGTCTCCTCCCGCTTCTGTGAAACAACCGGGAAATTTTCTTTGATTACGCAAGGAAGCTCCTCGGATAAATATTGAAAAAAACGATATCCCAATTTCATATCCGTATAATAGCCCTGCATGGCAGCAGGCAGTACCAAGGCAACCCCTTCCCTCTCTGCAATTCTTAATACAGCGCTCTCCCTTATCCATGCCTGATGGCTCTCTCCTGCGTCATGGAGCAGATAGACCACAGGATAATGTTTCCCCTCTTCCAGCCTTTTTTCCGGTAAATACACGTGGACTGTTTGATTCATACCCAATTCCTTAGAGAAAAAATTCATCGTAATAAACGGCATTCCTACACCTCCTAATTCAAATGCTTATATCCCGTACAGCTTTGTAAACAAGGACAAAATAATCGGAAAAAATGTGACGACAAACATCAGACGGATGGACTGCATCACTGTCACCTTAGGCATATCCACTCCAAGCTCCTCCGCTAACAGGCTCATTTCCTGGACGCCTCCCGGCGTACAAGCCAGCATACAGGTCGGCAGAGAAAGCTTTGTCCAGCGGTTCATCAGCCTAGATACCCCTGCCGTAAACAGAAAAATACCAATACATAACAGGCAGACCGGCACAAATAGAGCTTTGATCGCCACTATAGTCTCCTGGTTCATCTGAAGCCCGATAAAACAACCCGCTACTACTTGTATTGCTCCCCGAAGCCTCCCCGGCATATAGGTTTTCCCAAAAACACTACAGACGGCTACCGCTGCCATCGATCCGATTAAAGCCCCCGCGCTTATCTTCAGCCACGTTAAAAACAACCCTCCCGCCGCTGCCGCAACAAGCGTTCCTAAAAAATAAAGCCATCTTTTATATCCGTTTGGTTTGTCCGTTTGGTTTGTTCTTGTCGGCTCCTTTGTTTGGCTGATTGGCTTTTTTTGCTTCTCTGTCCGAATGGCTCTCCTAAAAAATGGAGGCATCACGGTAAAAATAAATAAAATCCTCGTTAGCTGCAGGATTGCCACGGTCACGGTATCCGCCCCCATTTCCTGGGAAATCAAAGCCATATCTGTTACTCCCCCCGGCGTACTAGCAAACAACGCGGTCGGAATATCCAGCCCGCCCACCCAATACATCAGTCCGCCCATAACAAAATTCATGACAATCAGCCCTATGAGCAATACGACCGTTGGGACAATGGTTTTTTTCAATTCCCGAATATCTCTTCTGGATATCCCTGTTCCTAAAGAAGCCCCTGCAAAGATTTGTAAAATCAATCTGCTCCATGACGGAAGATAGGCGTGATTTGTTACAATACTGTAAAAAGCCGTCGCTATCATACTGCCAACGATCCATCCGGCAGGAATCCGAAACCGTCTCGCCAAGCAGCCTCCTATAGCAGCCGCGATAAGCGTCCCCGCTATCTTCACCATTACCACCTTTGGTTTGCCTCCTCTCTTTTTTCTTTACACAACTGATTATATATGCTACTATACATAATATCAAATATATAATAAACTATTATTTATATATATTTTTTGTTATATATTAAGCCATACGAACTTCAATAAAGAAAGAGAGGAACTCCTTATGACGTTACTGCACCTTCAATATTTTTGTGAAATTGTCCAGCAAAACAGCCTTAGTAAAGCAGCGGAAAAGCTTCATATCGTACAGCCTGCTTTAAGTAAAATGCTCTCCTCTTTAGAAAGCGAATTAGGCGTAAAACTATTTGATCGAATCGGGCGTTCCCTTGTCCTCAATGAATATGGAAATGTCCTATATAAAAATGCTGAACATGTTCTCTCTGTCATTGACGGCACTCTATTGGAATTAAAGGAAATGAGCAAACGTCCGGTTGGGCAAATCCACATTGGAATTTATGCTGCCAGTTATCTCCTTCCTTCCCTGATGATCGACTATATGGATCAGCATCCCGGCGTTACGTTTCATACCTATTCCCTTTCTACCAGCCTTCACAATATGTCGCGCAGCTATGATCTTTGTATCCATTCCGCTCCTTTATTTCAAAAAGAACTCTATTCTCAAGAGCTATTAACAGAAGATTTTGTGATTGCACTTTCCCGCCAACATCCACTCGCACAGGCAGAATCCCTTTATCTTTCGGAGCTGCACGACGCCAACTTTGTGGCACTCTATCTG
>CAJUFW010000128.1:2172-7067 GCA_910585655.1 uncultured Lachnospiraceae bacterium | reverse complement strand
ATCTGGGCGCGAGCAGAACGTCCTTAGAATCCTTTTGTCAGCAGGCTGGATTTATCCCTAATATCGTATTTGAATGTAACGATATTTTTACCCTTAAAACGCTGGTCAGCGCCGGTACTGGAATCGCCTTTATTCCTTCTATCACCTGGCGCCCTGCTTTTTCCGGCGACATTGTTTTGCTTCGTTTAAAGGATCAGAGAATTTCCCGTAAAATATATGTTTCCCTTTGGAAAGACAAATATCTTACCCTTGCCGCCCAAAATTTCTTGACATTTTTACATCAATATTTTGAAAACACCGCATTATCTTCAATTTCCTCTTGAACCTCTCTCATTCCTATGGTATACTGTATGGGCGCAAAGCGAACATATGTCCTATTTGTATCTTCTATCAACAACTATAGAACAGGAGTTAAACGTGAAAACTATGGAACAGTATAACGGAAGCCAAATCGTTGTTTTAGAGGGCTTAGAAGCCGTACGCAAGCGCCCAGGCATGTATATCGGCAGTACCGGAAGCCGGGGGCTGCACCATTTGATCTGGGAGATAGTAGACAACGGAATTGACGAACATTTGGCTGGCTTTTGCAGTCAGATTACGATTACCCTGCAAAAAGACGGCGGTATTTCCATCCGTGATACCGGACGGGGTGTTCCGGTGGATATTCACCCGACCCAGAAAATCCCCACCGTCCGCGTCGTCTACACCGTCCTCCATGCAGGCGGAAAATTTAACAACACCGTTTACAAAGTATCTGGCGGTCTGCACGGAGTAGGTGCCTCTGTAGTCAACGCCCTTTCTACCCATATGGTCGTAGAGGTACGTAAGAACGGGCTTATCTACCGCGACGAATATCAGGACGGCGGTCATCCGGTCACAGCCTTGGTCAAGGGAGAGCTTCCCCCTGTCGGAAAATGCAGCAAATCCGATACTGGTACGACTGTTACCTTTTATCCCGATCCGACGATTTTTGAAACCGTGGAATTTAAGCCGGACGTCATCCAGAAAAAGCTCAAGGAAACTGCCTTTTTAAACAAGGGGCTGCGGATTTTGTTCTGCAACGAGCATACCGGGGAAAAGGAGGAACCCCTCCTTCAGGAATATTACGAGGAATTCGGAATCAAAAGCTTTGTAAACTATTTAAACCGGGACGCTACGGTTCTTCATGAAGAAGTCATTTACATGGAAGGGGAAAGCGGCGATATCGAAGTCGAAGCTGCCATGCAGTATACCGACAGCTTTTCCGAGCAGATCAACGCTTACTGCAACCGAATCAACGTCGTAGATGGCGGGACGCTGGTGACTGGCTTTAAGTCCGCGCTCACCCGTGTGATGAATCAGTATGCCAGAGAGCTTGGCGTACTAAAGGAAAAGGACGAAAACTTTGACGGAAAGGATATCCGCAATGGATTAGTGGCTATCATTTCTATCAAGCATCCCGATCCGCAGTTTGAGGGACAGACCAAAACCAAGCTTGGCAACACCGATGCCAAAGTAGCCGTAGAGGACGTCGTCTCTGCAGAGATTACCCGCTTCCTGGATAAAAACATTGAGATATTAAAAAAGATCCTTGACAATTCCATGAAATCCTACAACGCCAGAAAAGCCAGCGACAAGGCAAGAACGGCTGTATTAAAGCAGCTAGGCGACGTAGATACCAAGAGCAAGCTGGCTTCCTGCTCCTCAAAAAAGCCGGAGGAATGCGAGCTTTACATCGTGGAGGGAGATTCTGCCGGAGGCACTGTCAAGACAGCCAGAAACCGCAAGACGCAGGCAGTCCTTCCGCTCCGTGGTAAAATCCTCAACGTAGAAAAAGCAGCGCTCGAAAAGATTTTATTAAACAACGAGATCAAAACGATGATCGCGTCCTTTGGCTGCGGGATTGGGGATGAATTTGATATCAAAAAGCTGCGCTATGATAAGATTATTATTTTAACGGATGCCGATGTAGACGGCGCTCACATCAGTACTCTGCTGTTGACGTTCTTTTATCGCTTTATGCCGGAGCTGATTATGGAAGGCAAGATATACCGCGGACTGCCGCCGCTCTACAAAGTCGATTATGAAGATACGGCTACCAAGACAAAAAAGAAAAAATCCGAATACGTGTTTAACGATTTTGAATTAGAAAAATTCCGCAAACGCCCGAATCAGAAGATTTTAGCGATTCAGCGTTACAAAGGGCTCGGAGAAATGGATGCCTCCCAGCTTTGGGAAACGACGCTTGACCCACAGTCCCGCGTCCTGGCGCGTATTGATATCAGCGATACCGTAGAGGCAGACGAAATCACCAATATGCTGATGGGAACCAGCGTCCCGCCGCGCCGCGCCTTTATTATTGAGGAAGCAAGATACGCCAAACTCGATATTTAGACCTGCCTGATATCATGTAATAAAAAACGATAATAACGTTTATAGATTTCAGATATGAATTAGGAGAACTGATTATGTCAAAGCAAAACGATTCTATCATTGCCGTGGATTTCTCGGAGGAGATGAAAACCTCCTACCGGGATTATGCCATGAGCGTTATCATTGCCAGAGCCCTGCCGGATGTCAGAGACGGTCTAAAACCCGTGCAGCGCCGGATTTTATACGCGATGGACGAACTGGGACTGGCTCCGGACAAGCCGCACCGGAAAAGCGCCCGTATCGTCGGTGATACGATGGGTAAATACCACCCGCACGGCGACTCTTCGATCTACGATGCCCTGGTGCATATGTCCGAGGACTATTCTCTCTCGATTCCCCTCGTAGACGGTCATGGAAACTTCGGTTCTATCGACGGAGATTCTGCTGCTGCTATGCGTTATACCGAAGCCAGGCTTTCCAAAGGGGCGATGACGCTTTTAACCGGTCTGGACAAGGGACTGGTTGACTTTATACCAAACTTTGACGAAAGCGAAAAGGAGCCTGTTGTCCTCCCTTCGATGATTCCAAACCTGTTGATTAACGGCACTACCGGAATCGCCGTAGGAATGGCGACTAATATCCCGCCTCACAATCCGGCAGAAGTGATCAATGGTGTCATTGCCTATATGGACAATCCTTCGATTACCGTAGAAAAGCTGATGACGCATATTCCTGGTCCGGATTTTCCGACTGGCGGCACAATCACGAACAGCAACGATCTTCGGGTCATCTATGAATCGGGAGAAGGCAGGCTTCGTGTCCGCGCCAAAACCGAGATAGAACCGGGAGACTCCGGGCGGAAAAATATCGTCGTTACGGAAATCCCTTACCCTTCTGCCGGAAATAAGTCGCGTCTGGTCGAAGCGATCGTCGCTTTGATGAAGGATAAAGTATTCGATGAAATTTATGACGTACGGGACGAATCCTCCAAAGAAGGCATCCGTATCGTCATTGAAGTCAAAAAAGATCGGGATGTAGACAACCTGTTAAATGGTCTCTACAAAAAAACTGCCTTAGAGGACACCTATTCCGTCAACCTGTTGGCAGTCAAAGATCAGCAGCCTGTTACCTTCACCCTAAAGAGCATTTTAGAGGAGTTTGTCCGGTTTCAGGAAGAGCTTTACCAAAAGGAATATGACTACCTGCTAAAAAAAGCCAAAGCCCGACTCGAAATCGTAGAGGGCTTAATCCGCGCGACCGACGTAATCGACCTGATTATAGAAATTCTCCGCGGAAGCTCCTCTGTCAAGCAGGCTAAGGGATGTTTGACGCACGGTGAAACGACCGATATCAAATTTAAGTCGGCAGCGTCCAAAAAGCAGGCGTCCAAATTAGACTTTACTGAACGCCAGGCAGAGGCGATCCTGACGATGCAGCTTAGCAAATTGATTGGCTTGGAAATTTTAAAGCTGCATGAGGAAAACGACACTTTACTCGAACATATTAAGCAGTATGAATTGATTTTAAGCGATCAGAAAGAATTATATAAAATCATCAAAGCCCGTTTGCGCGACTATAAAAAGCTGTTTGCAGCCCCGCGGAAAACCGAGCTTGCCAACTTACAGGGAACGGACTATGTGGAAGAAATCAAAATTGAGGACATCTACGTGCTGATCGATAAATTCGGCTATATGAAGTCTTTGGATTCTGCCAGCTATACCCGTCTGACCGAGGAAACGCTGCGCGACTACCCGCATATCCTCTGTATGAAAAACAACGACAAGCTTTGCCTGTTTACTGCCGAAGGCAATATGTACCAGCTAAAAGCGATGCAGATACCAAAATGCCGGATCCGCGACAAAGGGACGCTCGTCCATAATCTCTGCAAAGTAGGCAAAGAAGAAATCTTACTTTACAGTTCCTTTGAATCGCTTTTTGAAGCACAGCTCTTTTTTGCTACGGCAAAGGGCTATGTCAAGCTGGTATCCGGAGCCGAATTTGAAACGAACCGCGCTTGTATCAGCTCCACAAAACTAGAGGATGGCGATACGATCTGCGCCGTAGTCGTCTTATCCGCCGCCGACATTTTAGCGGACAACCGAAAAGTCATTTTATATACCAAAAAGCAGCTCTCCCTTGGCTTCCCGCTCTCTCAGGTCAGCGAAATGAAAAAGACCGGACGAGGCGTCCGTGGAATTACCCTGGAGGCAGACGATTGTCTTGTCTACGCCGACGCTGTTCCTCCTGATACAGAATTCTTTTTCTATCAGGACAGACCGTACAGTGTGAAAAAAATCCGTAACCGTACAAGAGCGGCAAAAGGACAGAAAGCTACTTTGACCTAACCGGCAACATCTTCTACTTGCGCGAATGAGTATCTTGCCCGGAGAACTTTCTTATCATATCATGCAAGAAAGCTCTGCAGAATTTACTTTGCAGAGCTTTCTCTTTTTTCTTCTTATTGTTTTTTATTTTCCGCCTTTGTTCATCACATATTCTTCTGCCTGAAGATCGGAAGAGCGTCGTGTAGGGAAAGAGTGTGT
>CAJUFW010000128.1:0-2162 GCA_910585655.1 uncultured Lachnospiraceae bacterium | reverse complement strand
GTTGAGGAAAATCCCGGCGATAGCGGCGACTGCCAGCGCTGTCAGCTTAATATCAAATTTTCCGATGGAAAAATCAATGCTGCCGATACCCAATGCACAGACCAAAATGACCGCCGTAATAATCAAGTTTCGGCTCTTTGTCAAGTCTACTTTGTTTTCTACCACATTCCGCACACCGATTCCGGAAATCATACCATAAAGGATAAAGGATATTCCGCCGATAACCGCCGTTGGAAGAAGGTTGATAACAGCAGCGATCTTTGGAGAAAAGGAAAGAATAATCGCTACAACTGCTGCAATCCGTACCACTCTTGGATCGTATACTCTGGTCAGCGCAAGTACTCCGGTATTCTCTCCATAAGTCGTATTCGCCGGTCCTCCAAACAAAGAAGAAAGAGAGGTTGCCAGACCATCGCCTACCAACGTTTTCTTTAAGCCCGGATCCGCCAGAAAGTTATGCCCGGTTGTTGCACTTACCGCGGAAATATCCCCGATGTGTTCCATCATCGACGCCAGGGCAATCGGTACAATCGCTACAATCGCACTGACTGCCAGTGAAGAGTCCTTAATATTGCCAAATACCATTTCCGAAGCCTTGATTGGAAATCCTATCCAAGCCGCGCTCTTTAACGCGTCAAGCTTCGCCTGGTCAAAAATCAGCATATTTTCATTTCCGGCAATCGCAATATACGTACTGCCTCCTATCTCGATACTTTGCCCGCATACCAGCGCCAAAATCACTGCCGCTCCGACCGAAACCAACACGCCTAAGAGAATCGGAATAATCTTTGCCATTCCTCTGCCCCAGATATTAAACACAATAATCGTAATCAAGGCAATCAACGCCAAAATCCAGTTTGTCTTACAATTTCCTACCGCGCTTCCTGCCAGGCTTAAACCAATCGCAATGATAATCGGTCCTGTGACAACCGGAGGGAAAAAGCGCATTACCTTCCGTACATCAAAAATGGCAAAAAATGCCGCCAGTACCAGATAAACCAATCCTGCGCAAGCCACGCCAAGACAAGCGTATGGAAGCATCGACGCCGCCTCTGCTCCCTCCGGAGCCATTGCCGTCACACCTGCATACCCGCCCAGGAAAGCAAATGAGGAACCCAAAAAAATCGGCACCTTTCCTTTGGTAATCAAATGGAACAACAATGTTCCAAGACCTGCCATCAGCAACGTCGTCTGCATGTCCAACCCTGTTAAAAGCGGCACCAGAACCGTGGCGCCAAACATGGCAAACGTATGCTGAAAGCCTAAAATCAGCATTCTTGGAATACCCAATGCCCTTGCATCCTCAATGCTCTGGTTCCCAATTTCAATCTTTTCTTTCGCAGCCATAAAATACCTCCATTATTTTCTCTCATAAAACGGGCTGTTATCAACCAGGATAACAGCCGCCTTTGATTCTTTTCTTATAGGAAAATATACTTTAAGATAAACAGCAGCGTCAGCACATACATCAAAACGCTGATCTTCTTTTCTTTTGCCTTTCCGGTGATCACATTGATCAATGTCCAGGAAATCACGCCAATGGCAATTCCTTCGGAAATACTGTACGCCAACGGCATTGCAATGATACATAAAAACGCCGGAATCGCATCAGACATATCCTCAAAATCAATTTTGACTACAGAACCCATCATATAGAATCCAACGACAATCAATGCCGGAGCAATCGCAAAAGATGGAATCGCCAAAAACAATGGTGAGAAAATCACTGCCAACAAAAACAGCACAGACGTAACAGCCGCTGTCAGACCAGTCCGTCCTCCTGCCGTCACACCGGACGCACTCTCTACATAAGTCGTCGTCGTAGAAGTCCCGAACAATGCGCCGACACTGGTTGCAATCGCATCGGAAAGAAGCGCCGGCTTGATTCTCGGCAGCTTGCCGTCCTTATCTAACATATCTGCTTTAGAAGATACACCAATCAACGTTCCTATCGTATCAAACATATCTACAAACAGAAAGGCGAACATAATGACGATGAAATCTCCGATATTGACGGAAGAAAAATCTGCCTTAAACATCGCCCCAAACGTTGTTCCGAACGAAGAAAAATTAAAGCTGATGATTCCGCTTGGGATGGTAGAATACATACCGATATCTAGATTTGGTACATACAATCCAAGCAGTTCACAAAGCATACCCAA
>CAJUFW010000127.1 GCA_910585655.1 uncultured Lachnospiraceae bacterium | reverse complement strand
ACTGCCGATTGTTCTAATCTTGCCATAGTCATTTTACCATACTCTGATTCATTGTACAATACAGCCGTCTGCGAAATACCATCCTCTACAGCAAAAAGCAAAACTCATATTCCCGGTGAGCAAAGCCTACCATATCTCCCTCTTCAATCCTTCTTGCCTCATAAGGCTCTAAACGTTCCCTATTGACAAAGGTCCCGTTTGTACTGCCCAAATCCAGTACCCGAAAGCCATCCTCCTCCCGATCTATCCTTGCGTGATATCTGCTTACAAAGGCGTCCTCCACTACTCCGTCCATTTTATGTTCATCCTTTCCGATAAAAAACGGATAAGAAGTCAGCAGCAGATCGGATTCTCCTCCATTCCTCGCCTTCAGGCAATAGATTCCTCCACCCATCATTCCTCCTGTTAAAAGCGTAGTACCTGCCTCTGCTTTTACACTACGTTCCTCCTGCAAAAGCCGCGGCTCTCTTTTCTCCATTCTCTCAGGCTTTCCAAATATTGTCGTATATAGTTCTTTTATTTTACCGGATATCCCTTCCATTCTTTTGTGTTTACCGGAAGAATCCGCTGAATGCTGCTGCTCCTGTGTCTTGCCGACGAATCTATCTGCTTCCTCCGGATAAATCCTCTTTACCCGTCTGTCCCACTCTGCCGCCTTATCTTCTGACAGTTCCCCTTCTTCTTTCCCCGCTATCTTTTGATAAGCGCTTCGGACAGCCGCCAAATCCCCTCCGCCTCCACGGCAGCTTTGATAAACGGCATATAAAAGCTTTACTGCCCTCTGATCTTCATAGTTCAAACGATCCAACAAATACTCCAACAGTTCCTCTCCGTCCGATACACACTCTTTCAAATCCGTTTCCTCACAACTATAAATCCAATAATAGCTCTGCATATTCCCCGGCGTTACATAAATATACTCCGGGTTTAATACCAGTCCTTCAAATGGAAGTAAATATTCCTCCATATTACGGCAAATTCCCTCTACAGACTTGAAAAAACCCGTCAATTCCTCTTCTCCCAAACGATTTTTTTCTAAGTATTGAGACAGGCGAATCATTCCGCTGATCCGGCAATAGATCCATTCCCATTCATCCATTCTACGCAGTTCTATCGGCAAAAACCCTGCCGGCTCGTTTTGCTGCAGCATTTTCAGTCGGTAGTCAACCGTCCCCTCGACCGGATAGCGCAGATAATTCACCCCGCATTCTCTGATATACTCCGTTTTTCCCATCTTACTTCACCACCTCCTTTACCGCTTCCGTCTTCCGGACAAACTGTTCCGGGCAAACATGATTTATTTGTACGGACACATAGCCGTCCCTTATGGTTTTTCCAAAAAACAACCGGGCATACGAAGGAATCGGAAAATAGATTTCCTGCCGCCATTCGGATGCTCCTACAGGCTCTATCCCTTCCAGTCTTAGAAAAAACAGCTTTAGCTCCCCTAATCCCCGCTCCAACACCGCCTTTAGCTCCTCTTTCTCCCATCCTTCTGCCACGGCACGATCCGCAATCCCGTTCATTGTCGTTTTTACGCATTGGATATCATGTAAATAAAACGCCAGAAACAAAAGAGAAAGCAGGGAAAAAAGGCTGATACACATAACAAAAGCTGCCTCCACCGTATACGATCCCCTCATCCTCTCACCTCCGCCCACATCTGCAAAAACTCCGGCAGAAAGTACCACAGATATCCACCCAGCAAAAAGGGCAGAAACGGCAGACGATCCTTTTTGCCGATTTTTTTCACCAACCATAAAACCCCTACCACCAGACAGCATAAACATAAGCCATATAATAAAATCGTCAGACTCGCCCATATCCCGTACAGCAGTCCTAACAATAACACAGCCACTCCGTCCGCCTCTCCGACTGCGCTTTCTTTTTCTCCCAGAACGGAAAGCACCAGCAAAAAAATTCCCGGAAACAACCCGAATACCGCCTTTTCAGGCGACAGCATCCCCCCTATTCCTCCTGATACCAGCAAAGCCGCCATCCCAGCTCCCAACCGCCAGGGTCGCAGCTTCTGACGCTGCATATCCTCCCATGCCCACAACAGCAAAACAACTCCTGTCATAACCTGCATCTTTGCTCCCTCCTCTTTTTTATCCTCCTCCGCAACGTTTACACGGACGCCGTCCCTCCTGTAAGGCTTCCTCCAAGGTAACAGATCGAACCCGCCGAAGCAGCCCTCTGCAGCCGATTTCTCCATGATAGCGGTTCCCTTCCTTTGTAATATAAACCCGATCTCCTGCCGCATACACAGCCTTTTTCACACATACCTCGCAGGCATAGTAGATGGCTCCGTTTTCATTTCTCATACTACTTAACGCCCCATATTCCGCCGGGCTCACAGAAAGCTTCAAATGTGTACAATCTGCTTTTTTGTGATAAACACTCCCTGTTTCCGCTATATAAACCTGTTCTTCCTCGTTCTCCTCCTTCTCCTCTCCTTCCTTTTCGTAACGACGTCCCAGAAAAGGACGCAGCGCCGCCTGACGCCAAAATTGTTTTTTTATCGTTACAAAGCCCGCCGGAAACCGCAGCGTCTGTACATCAGCCACCACGATCTGCTCCGGTAGCAGACCGTCTGCCCCGATTGTCTCTGTCAAATAGGCATACTGGGACAGGCTCCTGACCTGCTGGTTCAAACGCCTCATGCTTTCTTCCTGTACCTGAAAAAACTGAATCCAGAGCAAAAATGCCATCATCAGTAAAATCATCAAAGGCAGCGCCAGAGCCGCTTCTACTGTCAGGGAAGCATCAGACTGTCCATATAACAAGTTGTTTCTTTTTGCATAGTCTGTAACTTTCTTTTCGTCAACTGTGTGTGCTTCGGATTTACACGATATGGACATAACAGAAGTTCCTCCTTTCTTTTTCTTTTTTTACAACCGATATGGACAGTCTGACACTCCCCCAACCAACGACACTCTCTTTTACTGACAATAGCCCAGCTCATAATACCCGGTTATGTTCCATAATCGGTTCCGGAAAAACCGGGGCTTCATTTCTGTTGTTACGGTCATATGCAGAGCGGCTGCACAATCCGATGCCCTAAAAGCCGACTGATAACGTTTCCCGATATTTCCTTCTATCAACCTGGCAGCGCGAAGTCTTCCAGGCTCTGCTACTAACATCAGCAGCATTAAATATCCCTGGTAATCCAGAGCAAGCGGGCTGATATCCCGATAGATCGGCACCTTTTTCCCTGCCATTAAATCCCGGACTTCTGCTACTGCGTCCTCTACCGACCAAAGCAAAAGGATTCCTGTTTTAATCACCGGAAGCAAGGCGGAACTGCCGGTCACTCCTGCGATCGCCGCTGCCATCTGTCTAGCCTGCGCCACTTTATCCGGTTTCGTCAGGATTTGCAAAAAATCTGCCATCGTCCGCATTGCAAGCAGCTCTGCCACCACTCCTGCCAGATTTTCCCGATCTTTTTCGCTCCCTATCAACAGGTATTCCTGCTCATATTGCAATATGGTTTCTTCTTTTGGAATGGTATAACAGCCAAAATGTTCCTTATCATATTCGAGCAGCAATCCTCTGCCTGCCGCCTTTCTTACTGCTCCGGCTTCGCTTCCTTTATCCGGGTCTCCGTTTCCTTCTTGCCCTGCTTTTTTCTGCCACTCTGCCGGCTTTAGTACACTATCTGATACTTTGCTTCCTGCCGGCAGCACCAAAGTCAGAACTCCTTTTGAAGCAAATTCCTTTAGGGCTGCAAAGGGGCTGGCGCCGCTGTTCCCGCCGGACGGAAGCTGATACTGCTCCGGAAGAAGCTGTTTTTGATAGCTTCTAATCTGTCCGCTCAACGCCCCTACCGATATTTGTTCCGGTTCCTCCATTCCCATCCGGCACATCTCCTCCAAACGCTCTGTCACTGCCTTGTTCTGCCTCATTTTTCCTTCCAGGGTATCTATATATTCTTTATCTCCACGCTGACATTGTTCCAGTTCCTCTAACTCACTTTGCAGCGCCTCCCAGGCATGTTCCTCTAACACAGATTTATTCTCCGTCAGCCAGGCTTTATAGTCCTCTTTCTGCCCTGCCGTCTTTTGCTGCCTCTGCCGATACTCTACACAATCCCGACCGATATCGCCACTCTGCCCCGACAAGGTTCCGGCAACCCGGTACAACGTATCCAGTTCTGCCAAAATATCCGGTCCCTTTGGCTCTGATTCCCCGTCGGCTTCGCTTTCAGATGTCTCTTCCGTGGCTACCGTCTCCTGTCGTCTTATCTGCTCCTGCTCCCATTGCTCCTGTTTTTCCTCAATAGTCTCAAGCGCCTCCTCCGCTATCTGCCATTGTTCCTCCATATCCTGCAGTTGACGTATCATGTTGTTCTTTTGCTCTTCCAGCTTAGAAAAATTTTTCTCCAACTCCAGTTTCTTTTCCAAAAAGCTCTTTCCCTGCTTCAAACCCTGCATCATATCAAACTGTTCCAAGATTTGTTCTGCGATTCCGGTCACGGCACGATATTTCATATACGCCAGAGCTTGTGCTTCTAACTCTTTGCCTTCCTCTTCTATCAGATAGCGGGATACTCCTACTTCGGAGACACTGCAAGCCGCTCCCATCCAATCTCCGGCAGACAACAGTCCTTCCCCTAATGGGTTCCAGCTCGTATCTAAATTTTCCTGTATATCTGCTTCTAACGTTTCCGTTCCGCCGCTCTCCCGGAGATCCAAAAACAACAGATGATAGTCGTCCCAAAGCTCCCTCTGATATCCGGCAAGGCTGTTTTGCAGCGCCAGGTAACTACTGTCCGATGTCATACTTTTAACCGTAGACACCCGCACATGTTCCATCACGGAACCTAACAGAGAAATCAGCAACAATGAGATACAGGCATAAAAAAGTGTGATACTTCCTGCCAGCCTTCTTTTCATTCCACCACTTCCGATACGCCTGAAGTAATTGCCTCAAAAATCGTCTCTACGATTGCTGTAATCTGACTTTTAAAAATCACAACCAGACCAATTAAGATTACTAAAATCAAAATGATTTCTACTACTCCGATTCCGCTTTCATCCGCCAGACATTCTAAACCTGCCGGAACGGTTTGCTGCTTTTCTTTTTTTCCTTCCATTTCATTTCCTCCACTTTTTCTTTTTTCCTTCTTTTCTACTCTACATACTGATAAAAGCCGGAATCATTACCATCACCAATATCAGCAAGAGCTGCAACATCATCGGAAGCAACAGCTTCGTCCCCATCTCCTCGCCTCTTCTGCGTGCCTGGGCTTTCCTTTCTTCGATAGCCTGCGTTGCCTCATACTCTAATTGTTCCAAAACTCTCTCGCTTCCCATCCGCAGATTTTGCGTCAAGATAGAAGAAAACCGTTGGCAGGCGGGAAGTCCTGCCCGTTTTCCAAACGCCTCGTATGCCGCCCTTTCCTGTCCCCCATTTTGCAGCTCAAGGGCAGTGAGCCGTACTTCCTCATACAAAGCCTCCCGACGCTTTTTTATATCCTTCTCTTTCTCTATCCTTCTTTCATACTCTGCCGCTACTCGCTGCCAAACAGATGCCAGGTTCATACCTGCTCCCATCAGCACGACAAATTTACTGACCAAATCCGGGTACTGCAGCAGCATCTCCTCCTTTCGTTTTTCCTCCCTTTTGCGCTCTTCCTCCTTTTCATGCGCCTGTTTTAGCAGCAAAGCTCCAGCCAGCAAAAGCGGCAGCAGCCAATAGCTGCTTTCTTCCGAACGGGTAAAATAAAGCGGAATTCCTTCCCATTCTTCCGGGAGTCGCCAGGAATCCGTCTCTTGTTCCTTTGCGGCAAGCGTCGTCAGTTCCTGTTCCAGCTCTCTTTGCCGCTGTTGCGTATCGCTAAAGCTCTCCGGGGTCAGACAAACCGGAATTTCCATCCATTCCGCCAGATCTTGGCAGCGTATCTCTGCCTTTAGAAGGACTATCGTCTCCTCCGAAAGATTGTCCTGCACAACATTTCCCTTTCGATCCAGCAGTTCCTTTTCCTTCCAGCTCCAACTAACCTTGACATCCTCTGCCGGAACTTCTTCTATCAGATTTAGTCCGCTGATTACCTGGTCTAACGTCTCTCCCTCCCGCGGCAATTGTTCCCTGATATAACGCTCTGCTGCCGCAAGCCGTTCCTCCAATTCCGCTACCGAATAAACCCTTGCCGCCACCGCGCCTTTCCAACTCCAGTTTTCTCCCTTCTCCCCTATCCGAACCTCTAATTCTACTTCCTGCTTTCGTTTTCCGACCTTTGGTCTGGCAACTTCCCTTACCTCCTCTTCCCCCTTTCTTCCCAGCCAAAGAAACAGAGAAAGCAAAAGCAGCGCCGCCAGCAAAACACCCTTTTTTCTGTTTGACCCTGCTCTTAAATTTTGATTTGCAGAATCCGTCTTGTCCATAAATAACTCCCTCCGTATAAAAGCAGCAGCCCCGTCATCAGCAAAATCCCCTGCAGGTTATGATATAATACCGCCACCATATCCGGCATAGCCATCCACAAATAAAGCAGTATTCCAGGCGGAAGCACAATCATCAGATTTGCCTCCAATCTTTTTCCGGACAATAACGTCTGGATTTCTCTTTTTACCTCCTGGCGCATCGAAACACAGTCCGCCGTATGGAGCATCACCTTAATCACATTCCCTCCGGTACGCTTTGCGGTAGTCAGCACCTGTACAAATTCCCGAATATCCTCTATCTCCGTTTCCTCTGCCAGCCAGGAAAACGCCTGCTCTACTGTTTCATTGACACCCAGCCGTGCCGCCAGTTCCTGCAACGCCCGTACCATTGGCGCGTCCTCTCTGTAAAGCCGTGTCAGTTCCTCTGCCGCATAGGGAACAGCACGTTCCAAAGAATACCCTGCCTGTAAGGCTCCTGTCATACTTTGCAGAGCATCTTTAAACTGTATGGTCAACTCCTCCTGATATTTTTTCTCTCTTCGTATCCGATCGAGACGGATATACACCGGAAGCAGTCCTGTCAAACACAATGCTCCCACGATATGCCGGTAAAACAATACTCCCAGCCCGCCAAACAGCAGGCAGCCGCATAACAGGGTAGACAGCCATTCCCTCCCGTTTCGTCTATATTGATATTTCTTCATCCAGAACCCCCTGCCTTTCCAGCTTGTCCCGCTTCCTCAAACGATTCCCTGTACGCGTCAGACTTCCCGCTTCTTTTTCTTCCCATTGAAACAGTGGATTCAGCTCTACTTCTCCCTCCTTCATACCACATACCTCTGTAATTTCCAAAACCTTCCTGCTGCGATCCCTAAGTCTGCCCAAATGTACAATCAGGTCAACGGCAGACACGATCTGCCTACGCACGGCAGCCAATGGCATCTCTGCCTCGGTCAGCACAAGCGTTTCCAGACGGCTGATACAGTCTGCGGCGCTGTTACTGTGAATGGTAGTCAGACTTCCATCGTGTCCGGTATTCATCGCAATCAGCATATCAAGCGCCGCTCCCCCATCCCGCACTTCTCCGATTACCAGCCTGTCTGGTCTCATCCGCAGCGCCGTTTTAATCAGATCCCGCATCGTAACGGCTCCTTTTCCTTCTACATTTTCCAAACGCATTTCCAGACGAACCAGATTTTTTAATCCCTGGATCTGCAGCTCCGCAGAATCCTCTATCGTAATCACTCTTTCATCTGCCTGAATATAACCGGATAACGCGTTTAGAAAAGTGGTTTTACCTGAACCGGTTCCCCCTGAAATAATGATGTTATAACCGGAGCGAACAAGCTGACGCATACAGCCTACTGCCTCCTCACAAATAGAACCCTGCTCCGTTAAACGTGCCATATCGTACGGCACGGCGGAAAACTTCCGGATGGTCAACGCAGCCCCGTCTAACGCAATCGGCGGCAAGACTGCATTGATACGGGAACCATCCTCTAACCGGGCGTCTACAACGGGATGAGCCTCGTTGACTACTCGATTTACCTTACTGACAATCTGCTGGATGATATCTTCTAACCGCTCCTCGGATTCCAGTTCTCCTTCCCATGCTAAAAGGCGCCCCTCCTTCTCTACAAAAATATGTTTTGGTCCATTTACCATAATCTCCGATATCTGAGGATCCTCTAGCAGCTCCTGCAGCAAATCTAAACGCCGCAGAGAATTAAACAGCTCCCGACACAGACGTTTTTTAAGCGTAGGCGAAAGATATTCTCTCCTTCCTAGCTTTAGTACCTGCCGTTCAATCTCTTCTTCGATTTCCTCATCGCTCCATTCCCGAGAAAAGTCCAGTCCTGCCAGAATCTCCTGCCGCAACGCTCCTGCCTGGTTTGCCTCTCCTAAGGCTGCCTGACGCCCTTTCTCCGTCTGTTCCTCCATAACGTACAATCTCCACCTTCCTTTCTATTCCTCCCCGCTGCATCAACGTAAGCTGTTTTAAAAATGCTTCGCTGGATTTTATATAGTCCTCCTCTTCCGGCGTCACCAAGCAAATCCGATGGCTCAAACGGCAGATCTCTAACATCGTCTCATTATAAAAGCCTACCTCCAACACCATATAGCGAAACTCCTGCATCTCCCGTAATACCCGGAAAAACAATCCTGCATCCTCCGGGGTCAGTTCCATCAGATCCATACTGCAATGTACCGGACGGATTTGCTTGATTCCCTGTTGTTCCCCTATCAACGCCTTGATTTTCCAACGGATTTGATCGCCTCCCTGTTTCAGATAATAAACAGCTTCCGACATCCCTTTCCAATCCTCGCCTTCGCCGCTCTCCTCCGCCGGAAACAGATCGAGGTTGATATACAACACTTCTCCCTGCTCCTGCAGCCTGTTGGTCAGTTGTCTGGCAAATCCGCTTCGCTCCTGCCCGGCACGAGTGGCAAAAACCGTATAAATCTCCGGTGTTTCCTGATCCTCCCACTCCTTTTCACCCGTTGTATAAGCCGTAATCTCCCGCATAATATTTCCGGCAGACTGATACTTAAACACCCAGGGCAGATCTCTCTCCTCTCCGTTCTCCTCTGTTAAAAGAATTTTTTTTGCGGCTCGCTCGGTTTCATAACGACAGCCTTCCCCTACCAGCAGCACATCTGCGCGTTCCTGTTCCAGATAGAGATTCAATGGTTCCGGGCTTGTAAACACTGCTACCTGATAAGGAAACTCCGGATTCCGGTTCAGATAACCGGACAGACCTGCCGCATAGGCTTCCTCTTTTTCGTATATAACAAGAATCCCTTTTTTGGACTGAATCTACCTTACCTCCTTTTCCTTTCCGAAATAAATTTTTCTTAACCTCTGTGATTTTTAAAGATAGAATACAAAAGACAGAATACAATAGATAAAACAGATAGAACAAAACTCAAAGAATTCTGAAATGTACTTTTCTTTTGTGCCACTCATTATACCCTTTTTTCTTTTTTCTGTCAATCTGGTAATAATCGACAAAATTTTGCTGATATTTTCTACTATACATTCGTTAAAAGGCAAATTTATTACATATATTGTAAATTCAACAATATATACAGCAATACCACTCCTGGCATCCCCAACCCTCCCAGCACAGATAAGCTAAATGGATTAAAGCCGACTGCCGGAAGTTTAAAAATCCCCAATACCGCGTTTACACATAAAATCCCTACTACCCCTCCTGTCAAACGAAAGAGCAGATTTGTCAGCCCTTTCAGCTTCCATTTTACTACCTGATAACACATAATCCCGACACACAACAGCGAAATCCCCAGATACATAACTTGTCTGATCTCCATAGCACCTCTCCTAACGGCAATTCTTTCCTTGGATCTCTTAAATTGCTATATTTTATTCCAATTCCTGAATAATATTCCACATTTTGGAGTATACTGATAGAAACGAGAAGGAGGGATGCAGATGTTTGGTCGCAAGCCAGATCCGATTATGGCACAGCAAAAAATGCTCCAGGATGAAATTGAACGGGTGAAACTGGAAATGGAAACTGCTTACTCCAACTTTGAACAGGTTTTAGATCCTGATTTAATTGACTGTTATATCTATGAAGTAAATGCTGTCCAGAAAAAATATAAATACCTGCTCCGGCAGATACAATTACTGCAGGGTTAGAGCATTTACTTCTCCTAAAACGGCTCCTCGTCCCATTCAATAGGGAAAAGGAGCCGAAAGTATTGACCGCTTCTAATATTCGTACCATTTTGCCTGTTCCTGATAGAGCCTTGCATATTCGCTATCCG